>JAHEAM010000319.1 GCA_024642765.1 Planctomycetaceae bacterium | reverse complement strand
ATCGAGCAGCACGTTGTTGCAGATGTCCATCGATTCGGCTTTCCCAGCAAGTCCAAATTCGCGCAACCGGTTCCGCGCACGACGGCGAATATGGTTGCCGAACAGCCCCCAAATTTCACCGAGTGCCGAAGTCTCACCGGCATTTAACCGCTCGACGAGGCTTTTGATTTGCGTTTCAAACTCCACAGTGGGATCTCAACAGGCGGAACTCCGATTGACGGATTGAAAGTTTATCCAACACCTATTCTAGCGAAGAAGGACTCGGGAAACGAAATCCATGAAGGCTCCGAAACTCTCGCCAATCAACGAAACGAAAAATTAGCGATCTCGTTTCTTCGAAAAACTAACGAGGCATTGTCGAAATAAGATTGCTACGGGATAAGTTGAAGTAGACGCCTAGAATTTGAGATTGTGCCGTTTGAGATGCTTTCCGCGACAGTTGACCGACAGATTGGACCTGGCGTTCTAGGACCTCGGCTGCTCGTTGATGCATGTTGGATTTGATTTTTTTCAACAATGCGACTGGTGCATTCTTGAGTGCTGGTGCCCAAAAGGACGTATCCGTATTTTTAAGAATGACACGAATGTCTGCGTCACTTAGTTTTGCTAGGTCTTCGAAACAGACAAAGGACCTATCCAGGGACTCTTCTAATTCGGGGTCCGATTGCCCGATGCGTGCCATCACTTCGGTTCGCAACTCTTCGTCCACAAGATTTAACATTCGAGAGGCAATCGAGATCCCTTGGTGTGATTTTTTGTAGGCTCCCATGATTTTTTGGAAGCGGAGTTTCAATGAGAATGCAAGTTCGTGCATTTGTTCGTTTAGGTCGCCGGACTCGATTTGACAGATTCGTTTGACGACCGAGATTCGCAGGACGGGATCGAGAATTTTGATTTGTTCGTTGGCAATTTCGGCTGGCAAGTTAGCCATGACCATCGCGATATTTTTTGGGTGTTCGTCTCGCAGCAATTGATGGACAATGCTGGGAGAAGCGTTAATCATGAACGCAAATGGGCTTTCCCGATACGCTTGGCTCATGATTGCCAAATCGTCTTGCGAACGCGGTTGTGTTTCAGCGCCGGATTGTTTTTTGGCGTCAAAGATGCGTTCTGCATCACGAGCAAGTTCTTCGAGTGCCCCAAAGATTTGTTTGCTGGATGTCGTGTCAAGACTGCCGATTGCGGAGAAAACGCTTTTTAGGTCCGCTGACTCCATGCGGGCCATGACAGCGGCAGCTTTTTTCTTGGGCAAGCTATTGAGGACAATAGCGGCGTTTCGCAAGCTTGATTGAATTCCCATGGGTTCACCGTACTTCTTTCGAATTTCGCGTAGTCCGGGGCCGTTTGGGTCAAGAATTCCCCTAGAAAAACTTACGCTTTTCGAACTATAGGACACTATCGTCTCGTCAATTTGGAAGACTTGTCGATGAAAAGTATTGTTGGAGATTCTTGCCCCGTTTCACGCGGCGCAATCGCTAGGATCGTCAAGGTCGACTGAGTCAGCCTGCTGGGTTGCCCCGCTTTCCTCTGGCCAATGCACAGGTGGTCAATCTTGCGATCCATTTGTCCAATCCTCTCGAATTCTGTTCAGATCGGGACTGTGACGTGTACCTGCATGAGTAATTTAGGGCTGATAGCCCGGGTTCGCTTGAATATCTGCCCCACAAGTGCTAACATGCTGGGCTCTAACGCCTAAACGGGTACCGAATCAATAATACAATTTCACTAAAAGGGAACATTGCGTGGGGACAAAACGAACAGGTAAAGGACGACGAAAGTTGGGGCAAAAGAAACGCCGTATGCGCGCCAAGATTCGGCACCGCAAGAAGTAATCCCCGTTATTTGCTTGTCTGCCGCTGCTAGACAATGCCGCTGCTAGACAATGCCGCTGCTCGACAATGCCGCTGCTCGACAATGCTGCTGCTAGACAATGCCGAGGTAAAGGGATTTGTGCGATTGATGATTTGAATTTAGAAATCATCAATCGGATTCAATACTTGCCGCGGAATTCATCGGCCGGGTATTTCTCGCGGTTTTTGGCCATTTTCTGAATGAGCGCGTCGCTTAGATCAATCTGCAATTCATTTGCGAGTGCCAAGCAATAGGCCAACACATCCGCTAATTCTTCACCAATCAAATGGAGTTGATCTGCAGCAAGGTTGTGTTTTCGACTGGCAGCTGAATCGAGCCATTGGAAATGTTCCATGAGCTCCGCTGCTTCGATCGAAATTGACATCGCCAAGTTTTTAGGCGCATGAAATTGTTGCCAATCTCGTTCGCTCACGAAATCTTGGACTTCTTGTTTCAGTTGCGCCAAGGTTGCGCTATGGTCATTCATTTTTTTGCGTTTCTCGAGAATCCGTCCAATTACATACAACTTCGCAAGCAAGCAAATTTGGTATTACCGAAAATTCGCTTGCTCGCGCATTTGGCGTTGGAAATGACGCTTCAATGGTCGCGACTTATTTGATCGCAGAATCCGTTGCAGCTTGGCGATTATTGTCGTGTTCGCGGTAGAGGAAGGCCATTAAGTCGGCGACTTCTTGTTCATTCAATCGTTCTAGGAGACCCGATGGCATTGGCGATTGGCTTGACACCTTCGATTCGACGATGTCGGATTCTGCAATTCGGATTCGAGACGCGTCCGGCTGAATCAGGGAGACGCTGCCGTCGCCATTTCTGACCTTGAGTCCGGAATACGTTACGCCTTGATCGCTAACAATCACTGTGCTTTGATATTGATCCGAAACAACTTTCGAAGGGTAAATGATTGACTCTAAAGTTTCGCGTTTCGAAAATCGGCTTGCGAGGCTCGTCAAATCGGGTCCCGACGAATCGCCGTTGGTTCCAAATCGGTGACATTTTGAGCACTCAGCAGCTGTAAACACTGCCAACCCACGTTCGGCATTTCCACGCAGACGATTCGATTCGAGTCCATTGAGTAGCGAATTGAAAAGAGTTGTCGACCCGTCTGTGCTGGGCGGCGCTTGTTTCGAAACGGGTCGTTCTTCTGGCCAACGGGACGAGAACCATTCGCTCCAGGCGTCGAGTTGTGACTGCCAATCGTTTGATTTCGGTTGCAACTGTTCATTCGTCCAGTGCTTAAGGAGTTTCGTCGCGAGCGGAGCACCACTTTTGCCGACTCGATATCCAATTTCCAAGACGTCGCGATAGTGCTGCGGTGCAACGGGACGAAGTCTCACATCATTCAGCTTCGTCAAGACCTCGACTACAGTCATATCATCTAGGATCGGTAGGCTTGCAACAAGGTAAGTCCAGTTTTCATTTGTCGGATTATTCGCGAGACCAATCACAATTTCGTTGCGACGGCTAGATTCGGCTTGCCAACATTCCCGCAAGTAGGCGCTGCCGATTTCCGTTTTGCCTTCGGCCAGCAACGCGATGATTCCCAAACGTGCTTGAGCCACGACATTCCGCGATTGCATTGGCAACAGGTCTTTGTCTAGCTCACAAAGGTCCTTAGCCAACTCGACCATATCACTTGGCAAAAGTTTGTAAAACACGGGAACTAGCGCATACGGCCAGCGCTCACCATTGGCGATTACTGTTTTTACACTAGCAACGCTTAACCCCTCGGCCGACTCGCGGATGCATCGTGCCAAATAGTGTTGAAAACCACCACCAGGATTTTTTTCGATGGTTTGCGACAGGCTTTCGATGACCGCTAGTCGCAGTTCATCGGTCGAATCTTTACCTAAGGTTGCCATGTGCATAGCGACAAGTGTTTTCGTTTCCTCGTCGTCGGTGCTGTCACGTAAGTAATCGACAACTGACTGAGGCAAACTCGCAGGTTTTAGGTAGGTAATGACCTTGATCAATTCACGGTTGAGCAATGGGTCCTTAGTTGGAAACTCTTGAGCGATACGTTCGGTAAAGCCACCGATTTTGTTTTGTTCGATCTTGGCCAGAGAAAGAGCCATTTCCGAGACTCGAATCAAGTCCATAAAATCTCGATCATTCAAGTAGTCGGCCATAAGCTCAGAGTTTTTGGCCAACACAGCATAAGCGTTTTCTTTACTCGGTTCCGCTTTCAACAACGCGATAGAGCCAACCAGGCATTCACGTTTATTGCTGGAATTGAGCACGAGGGACCGCCATGAGTCGGGCGAATGTTGTTCCAAAATTCGACAACCGAGCTGCATCAAAGCCGGCTCGTTTTCGTTTCCACAAAGTCGAACACCCAGTTCGACTGGCATTTTCACGTTGGATATGAGCAGGCCTTCGACGGCCTTGCGTTGCACGTAAGGCGAGGCATCTTTAAGTAAATCAATGGATACGCCAGCCATTTTGGGTAGCGTTGCGCAGAGTTCAGCGATTTTGCCACGCACCAACTCCGAAGAATCGGCAGCCATAGTGCGTGCGAAACTCTCGTCGTTAAGAAGCCCGAACAAAAACAAATTTGTGAGTGCACGGGTACGAATTGCATCGGAGTTAGATGTTTCTTTAGCGGCGAGCTGTAGTTCTTTTTTCCAGTCGACTGAGGGTTGGGACATGATCAATGCCATGTTTTGCCGAGCCCAAGCTGAGTTGGGTTGCGGATTGCGAGTCAAACGCGTCAAGTCGTCTTCGAATTCGACGATGCTGTCTGGAACGGAACCCTTCCATGCGACACGGTAGATGCCTCCACTTGTACCGCGTCCACCGGTTGAAAAGTACAGGGCACCGTCTTCGCCTACCTCGATATCGGTGACGTTAAGCGGCTTTCCAGCAAGAAACGTTTCTGTTTGCGCGACGTACGATGCGCCTTTGCGTTCGGCAGTCACTGCCAGGATTCGGCCTTCCGACCAGTCCGCCAAAAACAGAGCTCCATGGTAACGCGTAGGAAACTGTAAGTGTTCATAACAAACCGCACCGGTTGGCGAACCGCGTCCCGTCTGCGCCAAAGGTGGCGTTACGTCAGAATAATAA
>JAHEAM010000010.1 GCA_024642765.1 Planctomycetaceae bacterium | reverse complement strand
CCGTTTAGCTCGCGTGCAAGTGCTTTTTTCAAGTGCTAATGTAAGCGGCGATTTTCTGTCGGCGATTGTAAAACTATCAAGAATGCAGCCCATACACTGGCCGACGCAACTTGCGGTTCTCGAGAGATTACCACTTATGTCGATTGACGATGTTCAAACACTGACTGATGGGCAGGCCAATTCGAAAGCTTTGGGATTTCAGTTTTTTTTTGACCGGCTGTGTGAGGCTGAGGGCGTTCCGGACGAAGCTGTCTTGCGAGGATATAACATTCTGCAAGCATTGAGTTTGTCGAAAGAGCTTCCGTTAAATCAATGGAGATTTTTAAGAGATTCAGTTGAGTATCGATCACTCAAGAACCGTCTGCCGCAGGAATCTGTTGTGTTGTTGGAGACGATGGAACTTGACATGCTTGAAGCGCTGGCGTCGAATAACGTAACCGTTAGCCGAAAAATTGCATTGAAGCTTTTGAAATCCGATGCGCCGGTTCGCTCAAAAATGAATGCTGCCATTGTATTGTTGGATCAGGTTGATAGCGCGCAATCGTCAGACAGTGCAACCGAGATGTTGCAAGCGGTATCCAGTTCCATTTCCTTGGAGAATCTTGCTGCAGGCAATCTCGCCAAGGGTTTGCCTGTTGCCAAGCAACTGTCGGATCGCCTTCTAAATCATGGCTTTATTGATAAAGCCAGTCAGACCATCGACGTTTTAGACAAACTTGCTCCGAATGACCTGCAGGTGCAATTCCTAGACGCCAGACTACTGGCGAAACAAGGTAAATGGGATGAAGCAGTCGTTGGATTCCGGAGTATTGCTGCACGGACTACAGTTGGTTCAGACATTTGGTTGGATGCGAAGATGGGGCAAGTTGAAAGCTTGAGCCATGTGGATGTTGATATTGCAAAGGCTGTCGTTGTCCAAGTTTACGAATTGGTCGATGACTTACCAATTGAGCGGAAGGAATTACTGGATGCGATACTGAACGGTCGTTGATTTTTCTTCAATCAGTGAGCTTTTACTTTGACGGTGAACGCAAGTAATGACCAATCTTTCAAATTCAAAACAAGCGGCTTTTTTTCGACGTGCCATGGGAGTGGTTTTGTCAGAACGAGGTATGTCGACGGCTTGTTTGAACAAACTTCGCTTCGTCGGTGAACAATTGCAAATGTCGAATGCAGAGTTCAATAGAGCGCTGGCGCAACTCGGTAACGTAAGCCTATCAGAAACTGCATTAAATCGTTACGAATCTGCGTTTGAAGCGTTCTTGATTCGTGAAATTTCTCGAATTCAAAATGATGTATTGTCATTATCGATGGAGAATCGGGCGCTCGCGATCGCATTTCAAAAGTACGGAATCGAGAACATTCGCGCGCGATTGATTCTCGAAGCGGTATGCACAAAAAGGAATATTGAGCGGCTTTCCGTTGACGAAACCGAGGCATTGGTTGAGCAAATTGTGTGTGATCGATTGGGTAAGTCAACTTTCGTAACACAAGACCTCTTAAATGAATTACAGACAATTGGTTTGCAATGGGGAGTCCCGCGACCTCGACTCGAAGAACTAATTCACCAAGCGGTAGATGAAAACACTCAGCTTTTGCATTCAAGGCACCAAAGGACTCGACTGCTTCTCGGGGGGCTTTTAGCGTTTGTGTTGGTGAGTGTTATTCTGGGGGTGACCTGGGTGACTGGGTGGATCGATTGGTATTCGGTCTCCACTAAAATCAAAATTGAATCGAACTCGGACAATTCGTCAAGTTTTGATTTGGACGGAGAGAGATTGGACTCGTCAAAGTCGGATGTAACAGGTGACTTGCTGCTTAAGCAGTTTTTGCAGTTGCCAACAATAGAAATTTTAGGGCGTGCGATTCAAAAGCCGGAGATGTCGGTGGAGTATTTTGTGTCCGACACTTCGCTACGATTTTCCGAGAAATTGGCGAAGATTGCCAATGCAATTTGCGATTTACATGCAGCGGCCTCTTTGCGGTCAACGAAGGCGTTTGTCGAATTAGTTCAAGCTGGAGGAAGAGATGCACTGAGAGACTTGTGCCTAGAACCGTCTTTTTTGACTACCTCGAAAATCGTCGGGCAAGGACAAACTACAACTCTCGCGAGCAATCAGTGCTTTTTGTTGGCGTCATTGTACGAGATTGCCGTGTTGGGTGAGGACGGTTCTGAGGGTTTGGAAGCCAAGGGGGCACTTCTTAAGACTCTGGAATACAAACTCGGAATCGATGGTGGCGTTCTCTCCGATTTAGGTTCGATGTATGGTGTTGTAAACACTTGGGTTGAAAGTGAATTTTTTCGCATAGCCTTCCAAGCGAAGACGGCCCCAAATCAAGCTGCGATTCGTTTTGTTTCGTTGTGTGCATGGTGTGACGCATTCGACCAATGGAACAAGCAAGAAATGAAGGATTCCGAGAACCTCACCTTGTCCTCGACAATGTCTCGAGCGGCCTTGCAGATATTAGTCGCCGACCTCGCAGAATGGAAGACGGTCGGAGATGATTTTTTACGGCATAATACGCTTTCTCGAGCGGATGATTGGGAGATATGGATCGAGTTAGGTGAACGAATTGAGCACGGTTTCCAAGATCCTCGTTTGCTCGAAGAGATTTTTCGGATTTATTATCCAGATCGGCGAGCGGGCTTGGAGACAATCAAAGTGGACTTGTTCCAAGTTAAAATCGCATTGCGAAACGCTCGATTGACTTCGGTCATTGACGTGAACGAAAGAACCGTGGCAGCGTATGCTGACATGTTGAAGAAAATTTCAAGCGAGGATATCGCAACAATTTCCGATTCGGAATTGCCGTTTTCGATCGCCCAAGCACTGTTCGTTGGAAATCTTGAGATTGGCGTGCTTCTCACCCTGGAGCAAAGGTCAGTGGAATATCAATTGATCGATGAACATCGTGGAAGCTGGGAGAGTGCTAAATTAGAGATTTTTGCAGGTGTTGCGGAGGCGGTGGACTCGGGCGGCGATAACGCAAGAGTGACAAAGCAGTGGTTCGAGTCAATGGAGGATTTTAGGAGCGACGATACGGCGTTGCGAGAACGGGCGTTGCGTCGATTGGCGGAGTATGCACCTTTGATGTTTACTGTTGAATGGAAAGATGCGGATGAATTAGCTCGTTACCTTTTGAGCGATCTGGATATTGAACAACGTGTGAATGCACTGAAGGCTTTGTCCAGTCTTCGCTTGTTAAGTCGCGTGCTGGTTAGTTTGGCAGATATATTGACGGAGTCACAGACGGATGCAGATTGGGCGCTCTCACTGATGCAAGTTGTTGCCAATCAATCAATTCAGTATGACTCCCCAAGCGAATGGCGTCGTGATTTTGTAAGATTCATGAAACGCTCTGCGTTGGATATCGAAACAACACGAAACGCCGCGGATGAACGCCGCGTCTCGGAGACTTGGGGACGGCTGCATGCTTTTTTGGTGGATAGTTATAAAGTTCGCGGACAATTGAGCGGGAAGTTACCAAGACCTGGGTTATTGGCTAACAGTAGTCCATTGCTGGCCATGGCCTTGGACGACCCTGCGATCAACCCAAGAGAAGTTGCAGCCAAGATGGGATTTTTGGAAAGCAATACCAAATGCGATTTTGAACGAGACGTTTGGGCGCAATCTGTTTTGGTGCAAAAAACAATAAAGTCATTCGGTAGCGAGTCGGTAGCGGAACAAGAATCGGATTGGTTCCCACTTGGTAGACGCATGTTGGCAACTGAGTTGATGTGCGTTCGGACACTCGATGCCATACGCAAGAAATCATTCGAACGGTTGTTGGAAACTGGGGGCTACTGAAAATGGCAATTCGCAAGACGAAAAGAAAACGAATGAATGTCGCTGAGGGATTCGTCTTTTGCTTGGGAGTGGTGTTGACGTTGGCTTGTGACGACCTGAGAGCAGATACGATTTGGATGAATGACGGACAAGTGTTGTATGGAGTCGTCTCCGAAATGGATGAGGAGATCGTGGTTTTCAAACGATTTTTTGACAGGCAGCAAACCATAGTCTCTTTATCGCGCAAAGATATTCGACACCTATTGAGAACAATCGATGGCGAACGACTTCGGAGTTTGGAACGTTTCGAGGATTACCTTATCTATGCAGAGGAATTGAAACGTTATCCAAACGATGTGGCGTCAACCGAGTTGGCAAAACGCTTGTATTTGACCGCTGCAATTCAAGGAGACGCAAATTGTAGGCAGTGGGCCTTCGATGGTTTATGCTCGTTGGCGACTGACCAAGTAAATCGAGAGAAAATGGTGCGTTTGGCTTCGTGGATGAATTTGCAATACGAACATTCGCCTGAACAAAAACCAAGTTCTCATGACGATGAATTAGTCAATCGTACACACTCAATTCAAGCGACCGAGGCTTCTTTGCAATGGCTGAAAAGATTACGCCGCGCGGAAGCAGCGGATGAAATCGGAGAACTCTTGCGGGAAGGTGAGCAATACCGCGAATTCTTTGAGTCATGGGATGACATCGTTTCCGTTGCTCAATTATGGAATCCAGATTTTGACAAACGACTCGAACATAAGATTCTCATACTTGAATTGGCTTTGGAAGAATTTATGCATACGGGGCGGAAGGTTGAACAACTGAGTGTGAGTTGGGAGTCCGGGCGATTCGAAATGTCGCAGGTAGTACTTCCGCCAACTTGGGAGGACGTTTTCGAGTCCAAGCCTCTCAGTGTTGCAGAACGCCAATCGTCAACAAGTTGGATTGGATTGTCCGATAAGTGAAGACTTTGGCGCTGACTGTAGATAAAAAAAGGCTTCGCTGTTTCCAGTGAAGCCTTTGTAGGATGGTTTATTGATTCGAACGACTATTCGTCCGTTGCGTTTTCTTCGGAGGTGAACGCTGGTTTTTGGCTGGTCTTCACTTTTCGATCATGTCGTCCGACCAATTCGAGGATAGCTCGATCTCCGGCATCTCCCAAGCGTGGTTGCGCAAGTTTGAGAATTCGAGTGTAACCACCATCGCGGTCCGTCATGCGGGGTGCGATTTCGTCAAACAGAATCCGAACTGCATCTTTTTGCCGCAACATTGCAAAAGCCCGGCGGCGCAATGCAATTGCAGGAGCCATTGCGGCGTTCCATTTCTTCCAACCGTCGCCTTCACGCCAAGTCTTCCAAGCTACGGAATTTCGTTCGGCATCTGTCGCAAAAGCTTGAGCGGCTTCTTGGTGCGGAAGGGCTTTTTTGGCAAGGGTAATACAGCGTTCAACGATTGGACGCAATTCCTTGGCTTTGGCCAATGTCGTAATAATACGCCCTTTGTGTTTGGGCGGATTCACGGCTGTTTTGCCATCAGCCTGATACATGCCTTCAAAGAAATCAGGATCGCGTTCGGTCAGAAAGAGAGCCGCGGCCATATTTGAAAATAGTGCCTTGCGGTGACTTGAGCTTCGTCCAAGTCGTCTGCCTTTTCGTTTGTGTCGCATAGTTTAACTACCAAAATGCAAAATTGTTTTTATGTGGTGTTCAATCAATTACTAATACGTCGTGCTTAGCCCATCATTGGCGAACGCGTGACTTTCATTCCGAGATGCATGTTGAGTTCGCCTAGTTTCTCGCGAACTTCATCAAGCGTAGTTTCTCCAAAGTTTCGAAGTTCCATCAACTGGTCTTCGTTGTATTGCACGAGATCTCGCACCGTTTGAATGCCAGCGTTCTCCAAGCAGTTGTTCGCTCGAACGCCAAATCGCAATTCGCGAATTGTCAAATTGAGTTTGGATTCCAGAATTGCATCTTGCCCGCCCATTGCGCGAGGTTGCGAATGGACTTGCGGACCGAGTTCTGTGTATTGGACAAACGGGTTGAGGTGTTTGCGGAGGATTTTGGAGGCTTCAACCAAAGCCATTTCTGGCGAAAGAGAACCGTCCGTCCAAATCTCCATCGTTAATTTGTCATAGTTCGTTTTTTGACCAACTCGAGTTTCTTCGACGTCGTAGCGAACACGGGTTACTGGGCTATAAACAGCATCGAGCAAGATGATTCCGATTTCTTGCTCGCGACCGCTTTTTAGTTCCGCAACAGGGACATAGCCGCGTCCATTTTGAACGACCATTTCCATCATGAACGGAGTTTCGATCGTGAGCGTCGCCAAGACATGATCTTTGTTGATCACATCGACTTCACCACCTGTGTTGATGTCAGCACCCGTAATTGGGCCAGGAGTACTTTTCTCAACCGTGATGACCTTCATCTGCTCACTGTTGTTTTTGACAACGAGCGATTTGACGTTCAGAACGATATCCGTTGCGTCTTCTTTGACGCCTGGAATCGAGGTGAACTCATGGTTGGCACCACGAATCTTGATTTCGGTAACGGCACTGCCTTCCAAGCTGGAAAGCAGAACACGTCTAAGGCTATTGCCAATAGTAGATCCAAATCCGCGCTCAAACGGTTCGGCGACAAACTTGCCGTAATTTGCAGTCAGGGTTGAGCGTTCACACACAACACTACTAGGAAGCTCTAATCCACGCCAACGAACGTGCATCCAAGAATCTCCAAAAAAATACCAAGGTTCAAAGGTCGATTGAATTCAATCAATTTTTCTCGAACCGAATCAATGTTTCTAAACACAATGAAGAAGCTGATCGCAAGAATCGGCTTCTGATTTGCCTTATGTGATTACAAGGCGATTGTTTCAAACGACTAAACGCGTCGTTTCTTTGGTGGTCGGCAGCCATTATGAGGAATTGGAGTGCAATCCTCGATCGACTTGACGTTCAAACCAGCAGCTTGCAACGCAGTGATAGCGCTTTCGCGGCCACTGCCGGGGCCTTTGACCAGTACGTCAATTTCCTTCATGCCAAATTTGACGGCCTTTTCAGCGGCTTGTTGAGCTGCCATTTGACCAGCAAACGGAGTCGACTTGCGACTACCCTTGAAGCCGCAGGTTCCAGCACTTGCCCAACACAAGGTTTCACCTTTTGTGTCTGTGATCGTCACCATGATGTTATTGAATGTTGCATTAATGTGGGCAACACCGTAAGTAACATTTCGTCGAACACGTCGTTTCGTGGCCTTTGCCATTTCTGTCTCTCAAAAACGTTTAATATGCTAAGTAAAATAAAGTAATCGTTGATTCGACTGTCGTTCGCCGAACACTCGAAACAGAATCGCCTGGATTATTTCAAATCCTTGACGCCCTTTTTGCCCGCGACGGTTTTCTTTGGACCCTTTCGGGTCCGTGCATTTGTTCGTGTTCGCTGGCCACGAACTGGTAATCCCATGCGATGCCGCATGCCGCGATAGCATTTGACTTGTTTTAAGCGATCGATATTTTGACCGATTTGCCGACGCAACGGACCTTCGACGGTATAATCGCGTTCGGCGATTACTGCGATTCGGCTGATCTCTTCGTCCGTTAGCTCGCGTGCCAAAACGTTTCCGTCAACGCCAGCTTTGTGGCACAGCTCGCGCGCAACATTTGGCCCGACGCCATACAGGTAGGTTAGCGAAATGATCGCTTTCTTGTCATTCGGGATGTCAACACCCAAAATACGTGGCATTCAAAAACTCCTGTTTATGTATCTCGATGGCATTTTCAAAACCGGTTGGGTTTGGAATTTGCCGGCAACGCCTTGGTGCCTACCAAATGGTGGCTATAGCCAAAACACTGCAATTGATTTGTTTGAATTCGCAAATTTACTTGACGAAACGTCGGACGCATTTTGCAAAAGGAGGATGCGTTAGTGCCAAACTAACTCTGCTTTTGCCGTTTTACCTTAATTTTGCCTACTAATATTGTCGTCGCCCCTTCGCGTTGACTTAATTAGACGCCGACTTAACCCATGGCGGAGTTAACTTTGCGCTGCCATTAGCCTTAGCGTTTGACCAGCCTTAGCATTAACCTTGGCGTTGCTTGTGTCGAGGGTTCGTGCAAATCACGTAAACACGTCCTTTTCGGCGGACGACTTTGCAGTTTTCACATACTTTCTTAACGCTCGCGCGGACTTTCATCGTCGAATTGCTTTCATCAAGATTCAAATTTTCGAAACGGATTAGTATAAGGATCGCGCTGCCGTTTTCACAAGGGCTGATATTGGCTTTTTTTCCGCCTGAAACACAGTTTTTTGCCGAAAGATATCGAATCGATCTTTTCCAGTCAGCCAAAGAATGCCAATTGGGTGGACTTTGACGGACAGAATTCCGATACCAATGAAAACCCGACAACAGACACGTATTTCCGCGCAAGTTCCGAAAATCTGCTAGCCATGAACAGAACTTCCTCCCTTTTGCTGCTCGCTATTTCCATCGTAGGGGGCCTGCTTTTGGCTTTTTTTTTCGTCCAACCTGAAGAAATCGAGCAAGCAAAATATCTATCCGTTTTGCCCAGAACCAAAATACCGGGTAGCACATTCGAAAAAGGTTTTATTGATAATATTGAAGGAGGGGGGGATCGGGAGATTAGCGAAAGTGAGCTGCTGCAGTTGATTTGCTCGAATCAAGAATTACTTGTCGATTTGTCCAAAAAAATCGCGAACGGTACCGCTGATCCCGTTTTGACAAGTCTGCCCAACGTTTGCATCTCCAATTTGCCTGGACTGAACCCTTCCGAAGCTTATTCAAAGTCGATCCAATTGGCGTCCTACCAAGAACCCATGTCGGCCGCACCTGCAAACGGCCCATCAGGGTTGCCAGCTCGCAATTCAAACGCTGAGAAAAAAACTGTTGCGACACCCACCGCGAGTTCGTCGACAGGTACGTTTGATACAAATGACTTTTTTACGCCGGACGACACCAATCAACCCATGGTTGGAACTCCAGTCAACCCGCGACTGTCTGGCAACATCATGTTAGGTCAAAGCGCTCAGGCATGGAATCCACACGCCAATGCAACTCAAGCGGTTGCACCGAACACAGCGGCCTGCGACGAGGATCCGCATGCGAATGTTTATTCGCGAGGGGCGTTTCCTTCGGCAGAAGAATGCGCCGTATGTCACCAACAGATTTTTGATGAGTGGTCTGTGTCGAGTCATGCCTACGCTGCTGTTTCGCCAATGTTCCATGTCTTTGAGCAGAAGATCAATGATCTAGCCCAAGGAACGGTCGGCTACTTTTGTTTGCGTTGTCATGCGCCTGTCGCAACGACGATGGGCCTCCGCCGTGACCAGCCAATTTGGGACGGCCCCAAAGTGTTTCGTGAAGGAGTGACTTGTGTCGCCTGTCATCGAGTCAAAACGAATTACACCAAGGCCAATGGCGAACGTCGCATTGAGCCAGGCGATATCAATGAACCCGTCTATGGAGCAGGTGACGGTATCGCTGTTGAAACGGCGATTAAGTACAAAGAGTTTTTCAAAGTCCTCCCTGACTCGACGACTGGAACGGGGCAGGCGATTCACCGCCGCGCGATTCAATTCGAAGAACTCTCCGAGTCAACCTTTTGCGCTTCTTGCCACCAAGTAGCTGTGCAACCAGGAATCAAACTGGAAGTTGTTTGGGATCAGTATCGAGCGTCACCCGCCTGGCGTGAAGGGACGACTTGCCAAGACTGCCATATGGGAAAAGTCCCAGGGATGGCGGAAGGCTATTCGGTCGGGCCCGCTGCGGTTGTCAACGACAAAGTCGTCAACCCTGAACGAAAACACACCAACCATATGTATTACGGTCCGGGCTATCCAATCACGCATCCTGGTATCTTCCCGCAAAGCAAATCGGCCGATCGATGGCACTTTAACGAGTGGCTGTTGTTCGATTGGCAGGCCGGTTGGGGTACGGAGGCTTTTGAAAAGGCTGTTGCCGTTGGCCAAATTCACCCGTATTTCCCATCAATTTGGAGTTCGGCCGACGATCGGATGGACGCGCGAGAAATTGTTGATAAGAACATCCAGAAAATTGCCTACAAAAAAGACGTGCGGCGGCAGGTGCTCGAAAACGGCTCTCAGCTTGACGGCCCCTTTTTTACCTGCAACCCAAAATTGGGTGCGCCCCTAACCTTGTACTATTGCTTGACCAACACAAACAACGGTCACAACATGCCCAGCGGCTCGCTGGGTGCTCAGCCACAAATTTGGATGAATGTCGTTTTGATTGGCCCAAATGGAGAACGAATCTGGGAGACGGGCTATTTGGATACCGATGGCGATCTGGCCGATATTCATTCGCGCGACGTCTTGAATCGAAGAGTGCCTCTCGACAAGCAACTGTTCAATCTGCAAACAAAATTTTTGACGACCAACGTCAAGGGCACGGATCGCGAAATGTATCTGCCCGTGAACCTTGACATTGATCAACTGCCGTTTCTTCGTCCGGCACCCCAGCCCTCAACGGTCATTAATCATCCCCCATTCATTCGCATGGAGGCTCACTCATTACCACCAAACGCGGAACGTAAAGCCAAATTTGTGATCCCTGCTGACTGCTTTCAAAACCCAGGAACGTACCGATTGTCTGTGCGAATGCGAAGTCGTTCGCATCCGGTTTATTTTATGCGCTTTTGCGGTGCAACTCCCGAAATGATGAAGGCGATGACGCAAGAAGCAGCTGATTTTCATGTGCAGTCCTCTGTCTTTGAGATTTGGTAGAAGGACATGCACGAGCAAGATCAAAACCCAAATTGGTCGAACGCTGTGCTGGCATTAGTGGCCTTCGCTGTCGTCGCGTTTGTGTGCATGTATTCGACTGCCCCAAGTATTCCGGCAGCGAAACAAATTTCCGCAACAATCCACGATGATATAAGCCAATCGCCAATCGTCGACGGATGCCTTGAATCGCCTCAACAATCAGCCGTTGATACTACCAACCCTGAACCCCGACCTCGGGACTCTCACGTCGACGGTGAGCCCAGTCACCATGCTTTGTTGGTCGGCATGACCCATGCGTTTGTGAACGATACGATTGTTCCGCCGGAGACAGCTACGCCGTCTCCAAGCACGAGTTTGGAAGAATCCTCGCTTAACGATTCGTCAATCAAGCTGTGGGCGCCAGACGAGGATTCCGAGCAACATCAGTCACCGGCGTCTGTCTTGGAACCGAACACGACACAAGCAGTTGCACCGAATACTGTGCTGCAGAGAAATCCGGTTGTCAACGAGCTTCGGCTCGAAACCGAACAAACGGCCGAAAGTCCCCGGACAGCAATGGTGCCGTCAGGAATGCCTTCTTTTGCTCCCTCGACTTATGATTCAAAGTTCAGTAGTTCCAAAGCGCCGGAGCGTTCAAATCCAGATTCTCCTGAAGCAGCTTCGGTCGGCACGATTTCAAAAACAAATACAACATCTGCTTCAATGCCAAGCCAAATTGGTGGCAAAGATCAATCGGTTTTCCAACTGGCGGCGCAGCCTAAAATCGGTGAGACGTTCACCCATCATGAACCAAACATGGATGCTCGGGCCATGGGGATACAACCATCGCTGCACGATTTTGATCCTGGCCCATGTTATGAAAACGCTTACGATCCAAACGCCGAAATGGGCGTTTATGAAGGCAAATACCTCAACGCTGTTCAACGTCCACTCATTGAGCTAGGGCGGCCTTGGTATCAACTCGGGCCCCTTTCCAAATCAAACACCATCCTTGGTTCACATAATCCGGTAAACCCGCAGTTCATTATTTTTGGAGACTCGCGGATCGGCGCTGCCTCGAACAAAAATGTAAATAACTACTCGTCACTCGTCGCTACCCAAACAAATCTTTTCTTTGACTTGAAGCTAACTGGCACTGAACGCTTCAACATGTTTGTTTCGCCATCAACGCGGGGTGCGAATAGTACACGGTACGAATTCGACAACAATAATTTTGTGTCGGAGTTTAACTTTAACGTGATCAATGGCTTCTTCGAGGGTGACCTGGGGTCGCTCTGGGGTGGATTGGCGGACAAGACCATGCCGTTTGATTTGCCGATTGCGATCGGTGTTATGCCCTTGCTGTTTCAAAACGGCGTGTGGATGGAAGACAATGTTTTGGGCTTCGCTGCTACGGTTCCAGCCCGAAACGTTCCAGCCTGGAATATCTCGAACATGGACGTGACGTTTTTTGCAGGCTACGACAATGTCACAAGCCCCACGTTTGGCAATGACAACAATGCCGGACGAATTTATGGCGTTGCTAGTTTTGTCGAGGCATGGAACGGCTATCTCGAGTTGGATTATGCGTTTTTAGATGATCGCAGTGATGCAATCGATCGCAGTTATCACAATGTGGGCGTTGGTTACACGCGGCGGCTAGGGCGTTTGTTGTCGAATTCAACGCGAGTGATAGTGAATGCTGGCCAGGATACGGGGGTCGCCCCGGGAACGGCCGACGGCGTTTTGTTGCTTTCAGAAAACTCCTTGATCACGTCTAGTCCGTCCAACATTGTGCCCTATTTGAATATGTTCGCCGGTTTTGATCGTCCGCAATCGGCGGCACGGGCAGCGGCTGCGGGCGGCGTTTTGCGGAATACAGGGATTTTGTTTGAGTCCGATAACTTGACGAACTACCCAACACTGGATGCCACTGCGAACAACACCGTCGGTGCCGCGTTGGGGGTGAATCTGTTGGCGAATGACTTTGGCCAACAGCTGATCTTAGAATCGGCGATGATGAGTGTCATTGGGGACCGTGCGAATCGAGTTGCCGCTGGACCGCAATACGGTTTCGCGATTCGCTATCAGTTGCCACTTACGAACTCGATTCTGATCCGCGCCGACGCCATGCTCGGGCTCTTGTCCGAAAGCGAAGACATCAACGGCGTTCGCGTCGAACTCCGACGAAAGTTTTAAACACATTGTCTCGATTGAATCATCAACCTAATCGTTGCCGCATCCAATACAAACCTGCCCAACGCACAACCACCGAGATTAGTGCTGAAAACAAAAAACCGAGCGCGGCTGTTTCGATGCTCTTAATGAACAAGAAACTAAATACGACAACAAACAGGGCACCGACAAACGACGCAAGCGTGTTTATCTGAGGGAACTGAACGGTCTGCAAGGTCATCGCGAGCATAAAACTAATGCCTTGGAAAATCATCCCGATGCTCAAGATCGTTGCGGCCCGGTTCGCATCGCCTGCACCAAACAACAATTCCAACACGGGACGTCCGCAAAAGCCAATCAGGCCTGCGAGCACACCCAAAACAGCAACTACCAGCACTAAGTAAACCGACAAAAACGGCTTGAAGCCCGCCCAGCCGCTTTCGTGATATATCGCCGCGCCGCGCGGACTGAAATAACTTGTCACGCCCAACAGAAAGGGATTCGCCAGGAATACGAGCGTTAAACAAGCTCCATACATGTCAGCCGAACTTTGATCGAACTTTGCGGACACATACCATTGTGTGAAATAGAGAACCAATGCGCTAAACGTTCCCTCGCCAGCCACCCATCGGCCGTAATTCCAACCGATTTTCGCAAATCGTTGCTCGGACCTCGCCTCAAAATCAAATTCGCTCCGGTACCGCTTCCACCACATGCCAACAAATAGAAGATTCCCAAACGTTACCAACCCAAAAACACTTATCGCAGTAACAACCTGCGTATTGATCGCCAAAATCAAAAGGACTGCCAATACAACGCTCGAAACAACATCGAGTACGATCAAATACCGAATGCGATGTGTCGCCAGTAACCAGCGACGCGAAAATTCTCGCAACATATGGCACGGCAGGTACCAGGCGAGCGTCAAGGCAATGGGCCGGTTGACCGCTCGAGACGCAAATAGCGACATCAAGAAATAGGCCGCCACGCAAATCGATATACTTAGCACGATGACCAGGAAAGTCAAGCGAATCGCTCCGGCGAAAAAGCTACCGCGTTGTTCCGTCGATTGCCGCGGCAAGAAAACATTGACCGGCGTTGTGACAAACGATTCGAGGTACGTCAACAACAAGACTACGAATCCAAATGCCGACACATAGAAACCTAATCCGGGTTGACCAGCTGGTGTATTCTTTGCGACGGCGACTTGGGTCATCAAACGTGCGCCACTGACGAGAGCTTGGTCGAACATCACCAACACGATGGGCAACGCCATCAGTCGAAACAACAAAGATTTTCTTGGCGTATCGGTCATGAACTTCAATTGGCGACGTAGCGATCAAAAATTCTATGATACTCTGCCGCCGCTATTTGAAGGACAGACGCGCAATATATTTTTTTAGTAGGGTGTGTGCAGCGGGCGGATGCTGCAGACGGGAATCAATCCCTGAGCCAAGCAAAGCCATCGAATTGATGAGCGAACAAGCCAAGCCGCCCTCGCAACTCACCAACAGAATGTCCAGCGACCCGAGCCATGGTCGTTGTTGGATTTACAGTTTTCGGAAACGCCAAAGCAACCAGCCGATATACCCCACGACAGCGGCAAGGTATCCGCCCAACATGAAATACGCCCGATAATCATTGAGAGGTTGCTCGTTGAGGTTCGCCTTGACCGTCACGTAAAAAATACCAGCCAGCGATTGTACCGTTGCAGCTCCTAACCAAATCATGGCTCCTTCGATCGCGATGAACGATTGGTTCTTTCGTTCTGTCGACAACCAATAATGTCGGTTGGGCAGATTGATCAACGAATGTGGAAGAATCCTAATCAGGCGAGTGAGACCAACCAAGAACAGCGGTATACCCACCGCCATGGCGCTTCTGGTCCATGCAAACGCCGACTTGTTCATCCAATCATCAGCAACGCCATTCGCCCCAAAATGCGATGCGACACGCTCGGGCAGTTGGTTACCGAATTATCACCAGGTGTTGCAAAGCCAGGGTTATTTCCACCACAGTTGTTTCCATTTGTCTTGTCAAAAAATTGTTCGCCGCTAGTTATCCCTTGTTTCCATTCGTCCAAAGCACTCCAGTTGTTTAGGTCGCCGGGATCGAGACCCCTTAATTGGAGTATGCCTACATCGTCCAGAATCTCGCTTGAAGGGGATCCTTCATGGACACCTTCTGGCAAACCAAATTGTTCGCGAATGGCGGGGATCAAGGCCGAATCGATTCCGGATGAATCAACCTCATTCCAGAATTTCGAGTCGCTGACTCGGCCTTTAATTCCCAAGGCTTGCAGATTACCAACGGAGTCAAGCATTTTTTCAGCGTCAATATTCTTTGTCTCGTCGGGGGGTATTTAAAACCTTTGACGAACAAGTCTTTTTGCGAGCCAATTTTCGACTTCGGTAGCCGGTCCGTTTTAAATGTCAGCCGGAAATCCGATAGCAACCAGTTGATCGCGACCGTATACCTGAATCGCTGGACGATCATTGACAGGTGGGAGGCCATTCGACGCAACCTGTGAAATCCCGATAGCGGGTTGGGAAAGCACCGGGTTCGAATTGAATTGAGGGCGTCGGTTCACTTATTCGGTCTCGGCCGGTTCGTTGATACCGCAAAGTGGTTTTTGGCGAATACAAAATGGCAGCCCGCCAGCCCGGTCGGGGGTGATGACCTGGGCTTTGCGGAGAGACGGGCATTCAAACGTCAAAACACTCCGCAAAGGCTGGCGAGTGTTAACATGCGAATGGGATTGAATCGCGATTTGGAGGCCAGATAAACCTTGTGCTCCTCACCCTGAAAACGCCGTTTGTATTCCGTGTGGCCTTTGAAGTTGTACAGGAATCGATTGAACCAATCGGCTCGATAGCAATAGCGGCTCACAAAGTGCATTAATTGATCTTGATGAAATTTGTTGTTCTCGATTTGAGCAAACGGGGAAAGTCCAAGCCACAGGTCGAGCACCTTTTCAGCTTGGAAAATTTCGATGGAACGCTTCATGATCGCTGCTTCAGCATAGGCGTTACAGCTTGGACTTCGGCGTTTGATACACGTAACGAAACCCGTCACTCGTCCGCCTTCAAACAATGGATCGAAAAAGATATAAGCCTCCAGTTGGCCGGCTGCGTCGAACAACCCGAATCGCCGAACGCCCGGTTCGTGCTGCATTACGATCGGGCGATTGAGAAAACGAACTTCCTTGCGGCGAACGGTGCGTGTTGCACGCCACGATTCCGAAACGCGTTCAACTCCGTCGAGATTCTTGCTGATATCAAATTCGCGGATGGTGTAACCGCGTCGCGAAACCCAGTTTTCGGCGTATCGTAACCATTCGCGTGTCCGCCCATTGAAATGAAAAGAATCAAGATCCAAACGCGTGTCGACGCCCATTTCGTTTACAAAGAAACCCTGCTGTTCCAAGAGCATGGCCGTTTCGTAGTGAACTTGAATAAAAGTTGGTTTCGGAAATTTTAAAAGAAATTCTTGCAGAAGCTTTCGTTTGTTTTCCGGACTTACAAGCGGATCGCCAAGAACAAATGCGTTACCAACCCGTCTCGCAAACGCAATGAACCCGCGTTCATCGCCGAATCGTTCGAGCCTAGGCTGCACCGCTGCCGAATAGGCCAACGAAAACGAACCAAAGTTCAACAAGGCTCGTTCTCGATCCGCCGTCGAAACTTGCCATGCTCCCTTGGGTTCGCGATGCTGCTTATGTGACCAATAGGTCTGCGACCGCGAAGGTAACTGTTCGATTTGGCCTATTACAATTCCGGCATCAGTCGTTTGCTGGTTATCGGACGGCGGGGCGGTTGAAGTATCACCAACCAAGTCGGGCTGGTAGACACGAAGGAGCGGTCGACTCCTCGAATCGTCTTCAGGTGGCAGTTGCCAATTGGGTCGTAAGCCGTTTTTCATGTTTCGTTTCAATTGCCATTTTTACAGGCCGGAAGGTAACGAAATCAATTAGTATCGTACAGTGAAAACCGAAGTTGCTAGCACGGAGGACTGAAGGCAATCTTTTCGCTTCCGTGAACTTAGTGTTTGCTACGAATTCTTTTCCAGAGATTGCCAAAGGTACCAGGAGGCGATGCTGGCATAGGGTCGCCAGGGGACGGCAATTGCTTCTATTTGCTGAGGCTCGGGCAATTCTTCGAGGCCGTAAATGTTTTGGATCGCTGTTTTGATGCCCAAGTCACCGGTCGGCAAGACGTCCATTCTGGCCAGAGAGAAAATCAAGAACATGTGAGCCGTCCAGACTCCGATACCTTTGACTTGTGTCAGTTGGGCGATGATTTCATTGTCCGACTTGCGAGAAATGTTTTCCAGTTGCAATTCACCTGACGTCGCCTTCGCTGCAAGGTCCAAAAGGTAGCTGGCCTTCTGCTGCGAGACGCCAATGGTACGCAATATTTCAATGTCTAGGCAGTCAAACGCTTGAGGCAAGATGGGATCCATTCCGACGTGCTCAAGGAGTCGGTCGGTAATCGTTCGTGCGGCAGATGTCGATATTTGTTGCGATATGATTGATTTTACAAGCATGTGAAACGCATGGCGTTGGGCCTTAAGAGTAAACGGTCCGACGTCGCGGATAAGGTCGCGCAAACGTGGATCATTTTTCTTGAGATACGTTTGAGCTTGTCGAACGTGTTGGGCGTAAAAAGGCATCCGTCAATTCCAAATCTGCGAAAAGAAACAGTATAACGTGGTTCGTTGTCACGTTGCTTGGTTTGGATTTTATGTGAGAATACACGGTTTGATTTAACGTGGTCAAACGAACTTTGTGCCTTTATTCCCTCTATTCACGGTCCCAGATAAGTTCGCTTGCATGCGCGACAAGCATCAGTCACAAGTTAATTTGAACCTGCCGTATTTCGATCTGAACCGAGTTTACCACTAATGAGTTTTCCAAGCATGATTTTCCAAGACAACGAATCGGAGCGGGCTGCGCGGCAGAAGCTTGCGGTACTCGATACCGAAGCACTGGCGGCATTTCAATTGCAGCGGCTAAATGAACTGCTGTCGTTAGTGTTGCCTAAGAATCAGTTTTATTCGGAAAAGCTCAGTGGCGTAAATTTGCCGTTGACTTCGTTGGACCAACTGGCCGATCTGCCATACACCTTTAAAGACGAATTGGCAGCGGGTGGTCGGGCGCCGGGCTTCGCAGCGAATTTGACTTATCCTACGGACCATTACGTGCGCGTGCATCGAACGAGCGGTACGCGCGGGCGGCCTTTGGTTGTTGCCGATACGATCGAAGATTGGAACTGGTGGTTGAAAACGTGGCAATACGTTTTAGATGCCGCTGAAGTCTCAAAGTCGAGTCGCTGTTTGTTGGCATTTAGTTTTGGACCGTTCATTGGTTTTTGGAGTGCGTTCGACGCGGTTTTGGCTCGCCAAGCCATGGTCATTCCAACGGGTGGATTGAATACGCTCGCGCGTTTGGAAATGTTGCGAACGCTGCAGGCCAACGTGCTTCTTTGCACGCCCAGTTACGCTCTGCACATGGCAGAAGTTGCAGATGATAACCAGATTGAGATTCGTGATCTGCCAGTAAAGAAAATCATTGTGGCTGGCGAGCCGGGCGGATCTATCTCCTCGATACGCGAGAAAATTGAAGCGGAATGGGACGCGCGAGTCGTCGATCACGGCGGAGCCAGTGAAATCGGGCCATGGGGAGTTGCCGACCCGATGAGCCGCGGTCTGTACGTGATTGAGAGTGAGTTTATCGCAGAGTTTTTGTCAGTGGAAACGGGTTTGGCGTCCGAGGATAGTGAGCTTTCGGAATTGATTCTTACGAGTTTGGGACGCTATGGCAGCCCCGTGATTCGTTATCGAACTGGCGATTTAGTGCGGCCAACGTGGAACGATGAGCAGCCGTGTCGATATGTGTTGCTGAAGGGCGGTGTGTTGGGACGCACCGATGACATGATGGTCATTCGCGGCGTCAACGTATTTCCGTCGTCCCTGGAACAGATCCTGCGCAGTTTTCCAGAAGTGATCGAATATCGTATGACCGTATTCAAACAAGGTGCAATGGATCAACTTAAAGTCGAAGTCGAGGACCGATTGCAAAACCCCGATCGAATTCGCAAAGAGCTGCAATTGCGACTAGGACTGCGCGTCGATGTCGAGTCAGTACCGATGGGGCAACTGCCACGGTTTGAGGGAAAGGGCAAAAGGTTTGTCGACAAACGATGAGTACCGATAAAGAATTTGACAGTCTGCAGCCCATATCGTTGGCGAAGACAGAAGATCGAAAGTTGGAAATCGAATGGAACGACGGTGTCATTCAACAGATTTCATTCAAGGC
>JAHEAM010000318.1 GCA_024642765.1 Planctomycetaceae bacterium | reverse complement strand
CAGGATTACGGCAACAGCATTTTTCATTTGAAAGAGTACCCGAAAAACCGATTTATTGTCTTACGAATTTGAATGTCGATTATTGTACCAGAAACAAATCTAGCCAATGATGTCTGGCACCCCGAGTGACTTGAATTCCGTCGGCGACGGTTATTAGACTTTTTTTTGCGACTCGATTTCTCGAATTTCGTCGGTTAGATATGTGTAGTTTTCAGACATCGACTCAAAGAATCGATAGGCTTGTTCGCCTTCCTTCTGACTTACTGCTCCCGATTGAGTTGCTTGTTCGACAAATCCTTTGAAACGCTCCTGCATGTCGCCCCAAATATGGTGCACATGTTCCAGTACTTCGCGCAAAGTCGAGCCATAAATCAATTTGGAATTTTTAAATGGGTCTTGCTCATCGATCGTGAGAATATGAAATTTACCCATCAAGTTATGGTCGTCGCTCAATGACTCCTGGTAGGCCCCGACTAGAAAAATCCCAAGCCAATAGGGCTGATCATTTAATTGGTGCATAGGCAACCATCGTCGCTGCCCTGTCCCGCCTATAAAGCAATCGAGCTTGCCGTCAGAATCGCAGGTCATGTCACCAAGAATGCCGATTTTTGTAGGGCGTTCATTAATGCGATGGATCGGCATCACTGGAAATAATTGCCCCAACGCCCAAGCATCGGGCAAGGCTTGAAAAACCGAAAAATTCGCGAAATAAGTATCCGCTAGGTTATAGCGTAACTCATCCAATTCGGCAGGAACAAATGGCAACTCGTCGAGCAACCCGTTGATCTTCAAACAGATCGAATAGGTCAACGCCTCGGCTTGAGCGCGTTGTTCCATCGTTAGATTTCCGTTGGCAAACATCTGCAGCGCAATTTCCATCGAAGTCTGCGCGTCGTGATAGCTTTCCAAGACGTTCTTCTCATTGATTTCTTCCAAAATGCCGCTCAGCTCTACAAGCGGTGCGACCTCCTCGTCGACTTGGTCCGATGAGGGCAAGAGCGATTGTTGGACGTGTGTCTGGCTAGTTCCAACGATAGGAACGACCAACATACTGTGGTGGGCGACCAACGCTCGCCCGCTTTCGCTGTAGATTTTGGGATGCGAAACCTCTTCTTGATCGCAAACCATTTGGATGTAGTAAACAACGTCGTTCGCGTATTCTTGCAGCGTGTAGTTCATGCTGCTGGGTTCTTTATTTCGGTTGCCAGTATAGTCGACGGCTAGACCTCCACCCACATCGATGATTTGCAGCGGCACGCCTTGCTGGACTAAATCGGCGTACACGCGAGTTGCCTCGATAATTGATGCTTTGATCTTGCGAACGTTTGTGATTTGGCTGCCAGGATGGAAATGCAGGAGGTGAACACAATCGAGGAACCCTTGTTCGCGCAAATCTGATACTGTTTTCAACAATTCTGGAATTGAGAGCCCAAACTTGCTGCGCGAACCGCCTGAACTTTGCCAATGCCCAGCGCCACGCGAAGAGAGCTTGACGCGTACTCCCAATTTCGGGCGAATGCCGAGACGCCTTGCCGTTTGGATAATCAATTCGACTTCATTGGGTTTTTCAATGACAATCGTGATATTCCGGCCAAGTTGACTGGCCCGCAAAGCCATTTCCACCACAGCCAAGTCTTTAAAGCCGTTACACAAAATGGGAGTCACGTTGTCGCTCATTGCAATGACCGAATACAACTCGGCCTTACTCCCCGCTTCGACACCGCCACCGTACGGCCTCCCCGACTTGATTGCCGCGTCAATCACTTCGAGATGTTGATTGACCTTGACGGGGTACAAAGTCATGTAGGAGCCGTTGTATTCGAAATTCTTGATCGCCGTTCGGAACGCTTCGTTGATTTCTTGCATCCGACGTTGAATAATGCCGGGAAAGCGAACTAAAACGGGTGGTGCCGCGCCTTCTTGCTTCAAAAAGTGATCAACGACGTCAAAGATGCGTACAGATTTGGTCGAATCGGCAGACGGATTAACGACGAGAAAGCCCTCTTCATCGACGTTAAAATAGCCCAACCCCCAGCGCTCTAGGTTATATAGCTCACAGGCATCAATCAAAGTCCAGTCGTTTTCGAAGGTATTAAGCATTTACCGAATAGGGCCTTTCTGAACAAATCTCAAATGGGGCATTCCCCGCTCCTCAATGACGAACCGAAATAATAACGAAACTAGTGCCCTGCCGAACAGACCCTAACTATGTTCGCGACCGCTTTTTATCCAAGATTTTACCGGCTATGAACTTCGATTTCAGTCAAAATTTGAGTTGCTCCCCACCGATGACTCCCGGCGCCAAGGCCAAAACCGGGAGCATCATGACATGGACACTACCGGTCACTGGATCGCGACTCGAAATCTATTTCGCAATCGAATTGCGTTGGAGCCAAACGACCCAGGTCGCCTCTACTAACAAGGTCAACTCCAGGCGATTGTAGCAATCATGAAGATGAAATAGTGCCGCCGCGAAAACTGGCCCTGCGTGCCTCGACCACTGAATTGGGTCGGCACGAACCCGTGGTTTCTTGCTCGGTTCATTTAACGTATAAGTAAAGGGGGATTTCTGTCAAAGCATGAGAAAACCCCGATGAGCTTGGGCGTCGGCCAGTTGGCATCGCCAGCAATCAAAGCGAATACACTTAAAGCAGCAAAACAGATTCTGAATGCACCTGCCACCATGGGCCATAAAAGAACACGCCAGAAATTAACCATTTGATATTCGTTGCCCCTAATTGCCCAACATCGAGATCGCCGCAAATGGAATGAGCACGGGATAAGAGCATGCAGCAGCCAGTAGAATGTCATAGAGAGGTCTTGGCTTCCGGTGAGAGGTTGATTTGTTGAGAGCTTTATCGCTGCACAACTAGAAATACTATGGTAAGCATCTCAACGTAACTAAAATGTTCAACAAGTGTTTTCGGCCTATTTTATTGTACGATCGAGCGTTCGTGGTTGACACAATCTAAACACTGCCGGTGCATTATGGCTCTTTTGGAAAATTCTGAGACGCAAATCTCAACCATCGATTTACAAGCTATCGACGCGGAACAGCGAGTTAATTTGATTCGCATTTCGGCGATTGCTAGTTTCTACCTGATTCACTTGTGGCACGTGTCTGCTCCAAGTCTGAGTGAAGGCACTGCCGCTCTACTTGGATTCGAGTCTGGACAATCTGTTCCACCGAATGTTCATATCTGTGTCACCGTTTTATGTTTGGGCTGGCTCATGCAAGCCTTCGCCGTTCATCTCATGATCGCTCAGCGTCGCGTTTCCAATTTGTTAGCTACGGCCACTACGCTTGGAGATCTTGGTTGGCTAACGGCCATTCTTTGTTTATCCTCAGGACCCGGTGGGCCAATGGTCGCCGGTTATTTCCTGATCATCATGTTAACCGGGGTGAGGTTCAATTTGCGGCTGGTTCGAATTGCAACCGTGGCTGCTGCGTTTTCCTACCTCGTGCTGCTGGGTGTAACGCGATGGCCGTTTGGAATTGTCGAACAAATTGGTTTGGAAACTGTGCCGCGGTATCATCAATTGATGATGCTGGTCGCGATCATCCTGTCCGGAGTCATTGTCGGTCAGATCGTGCGTCATGCGTACTTGATCGCCGAAGCGATAAATCAGACGCCAACCAGGGAGGGGAATTAATCATGGCTCAGGCAAAACTTTATCCTTGCCCTCGATGTCGAAACCCGGTCAGCGCGAAAATCGGTCAATGCTGGAAATGCGGAACTCGGCTCAAGTTTGTTCCTGCCGCAAAGAACGACATTGCACCCGGGCCAAAGGAAGCGGCTGTCCCAGCCGTGCTCGTCAGTCGTTCCGAACCAGCAATCAACAGCTCCAGTTTTGGTCTTGCCGGTCTGCTGTTGACGATAACATTGATCGCCGTTTGTCTGGCGTTGTTTGCTGCCGCACCCGGCCTGGGGATTATCATGGCAGTCCTTGCTCTTCCCGCGTTCATTCGCACGCTGATGGTCGTTGAGCAGAGAAAGAAGTCGGGAAAACCGGTTTCGACAAATGCCAAAGTCGGATTATATCTAGGGTCATTTGGTGTGACCCTGGTTGTGACAATTGTCACCGTTTTTGCCTCGGCGCTTACATTTTGCCTGTCGTGTCTGGGGGGACTCGCTTTGATGACAAATAGCGGGCAGAGATACTCGGAAGGGATGATTATATTCATTGCCATTGGTTTAACGATCCTCGTCACTGGACTACTTATTTGGGCTTTTTCCAAGTGGATCCGCAACCGTTGGCGGCGTGACATCGCCAAATCATAAATAATTTTTCTGGGTTAATAGCTTCATGAGCGCCACCTATACCAATTCGAATTTGCGTGACCACTATTTTCTCGGGATGACGCAGAGTTTATGTCCAACTTGTTTGGAAGTTGTTCAAGCGAAAATTGTGACGCGAAACGGTCGTGTCTATTTTCAAAAACATTGTCCGCGACATGGGCCTCGCGAGGATTTTGTTTGCTCGGACGCGAACTGGTTTGACCGACTGGACTTCAACGTCCCGGGACGCGAGCCGATTGTTTATGGGATTGAACCGCGGAAAGGATGCCCATATGACTGCGGTTTGTGCACGCAACATGAGCAGCACACGTGCATCGCCGTACTCGAGATCACGGATTCCTGCAATTTGACTTGCCCGATGTGCTATGCCTCCAGTGGACCCGGGGGTAAACATCTAACACTGGCGGAGTGCAGACAGGCGATTGATCGGCTCGTTGAAGTGGAAGGGCAGCCTGAAATCCTTCAGTTGTCCGGTGGCGAACCGTCAGTTCATCCAGAATTCGCTTCTATTTTTGAGTATGCCTGCAACCAGCCCATCGACCTGGTGATGATTAACACGAACGGGATTCGAATTGCGCGAGACCAAGCATTTTGCGAGTTACTCGCGGACAAGCAAAATCGTTGCCACGTCTACTTGCAGATGGATGGTTTGGACGATCGT
>JAHEAM010000317.1 GCA_024642765.1 Planctomycetaceae bacterium | reverse complement strand
CCCGACGACAAAGATACGATCAATGACGTCTACTTGGTACGCCCTGGAGACGACGTGCAGCTGAACTTGTTTACCGTTGGTGAAAACCCCGTCCCCATCGCCGAGAATTTTACGGTCGTCGACTTTTACAATTCCAATATGCACGAGTACGACTCAAGCTTTTGCTTCGTGCCACTACGGAAGTTGCAAAAACTAACCGGCATGGTAGATCCGATGACGGGTGAGGCCTCCGTTTCTGGAATTCAAATTCGACTACGTGAGGGCGCAGATCTTAATACCGTACGCGACAAACTAATCGCTAGGTTTCCACCGGAGATTTTCCCCTACTCGATTCAAACGTGGGAAGAGACTCAAGCGCCGCTACTTAGTGCGGTGAACATGGAGCTTACTATCTTGAACATCCTGTTGTTCTTGATCATTGCAGTCGCTGGATTTGGAATCCTGGCAACGTTTTTCATGATCGTTGTCGAGAAGACTCGTGACATCGGAATCCTCAAGGCCTTGGGAGCTCCCAGCTCAGGCGTCATGTCTATTTTCCTGGGCTACGGGTTGTCACTCGGAACGGTGGGAACCGGTGTCGGAATTTTGCTTGGCCTGGTCTTTGTTTGGAAGATCAACGACGTTGCGTCACTGATTGAATGGTTCACCGGACGCGAGGTTTTTGACCCGACAATTTATTACTTTACCGAGATACCGACAGTCATCAATCCAGCGATGGTGATTGCTGTCGCGGTTGGAGCGATGGGTATCGCCGTCTTAGCCAGTGTGCTCCCAGCGCTACGTGCTGCTCGTCTTCATCCTGTCGAGGCATTGCGATATGAATAACGCTCGTCTGTTCAAAAACCAAGATGACATGGATAGTACACTGCCGTCAGCCAGTAGCAATTTTCCTGTTTCCAATGGGCCAGTGCAATTGCGGGTCGTCAAGAACGCTGCGATGAAGACCGTTGATTTGCGGAAAAGCTATTACAAACATCGAGTGGAATTGCCTGTACTTAAAGGCGTCGATCTCGAAATCGAGGAAGGGCAATTCACAGCAATCATCGGTCAAAGTGGTTCAGGCAAAAGCACGCTATTGCATCTGATGGGAACGCTCGACGCTCCTACGGAAGGTGAGATCTGGTATGACGGCGCGCGAATCGACAACATGAGCGCGCGACACCGCGAACACATTCGCAATCAAGAATTTGGAATGATCTTCCAGTTCTACCACTTGCTACCTGAGCTCACTACGCTGGAAAACGTTCTCGTACCGCGTATGGTTCAATGTGGAATATTTAAATATTGGAGGCAAAAACGTGAATTCACGAATCGAGCAATGGAACTGCTTGACCGCGTCGGCTTGAGCCATCGACTTCATCATAAACCAAGTCAACTTTCGGGCGGAGAAATGCAACGAACTGCAATCGCGAGGGCATTGATTAGCAAACCGCGTTTATTGTTAGCCGACGAACCTACGGGAAACCTCGATCGCGAAAACGGAGAAATCGTGATGTCGTCATTGATGACGCTTTGCCGAGACGAGCAGCTGACAATCGTGATGGTGACTCACGACGAAGAAATCGCGAATACGGCTGATCACATCGTAAGGCTCGCCGACGGTCGCTTGGCAGCAATTTAGGCAAAAGCGTTTCTTCGCCTAGCAGGCGTTACCCTCACGGAAGCATCTGCTAGAATTTGTCTATGGAAAACTCGCCCCATTCAAGACCTCGGATTCCGAGACCCACTCGTAAGTTGTCCGATAGTCTACTCTTGGTCGAAACCGACGACGGCAGTTTTACTTTTTTCGACACAATCAGCGGCGAGTCATTTCACTCCGAAGCGGGCGCGAAAACGGAGTCCGCACATGTTTTCTTGAACAACAGCGGGACTGAAGAGCGGTTGCGCCAAAAAACCGAAACCCGCATACTCGAAGTCGGCTTCGGAACCGGGCTCAACTTCTGGGTCACCGCGACGTCGGCGAGACGCAACAGTGCCCCACTTCAATATCTGGCTTTCGACAATTGTTGGTATGGTCAATATTTTTCTGAATTGAAGTTTCCCAAAGACGAATCAAACGGTGAGTTGTTTGACGCCTACGGGAATTGGATTCAGTCCACTTTGTCAGATCGCACTTCCCAATCTTGGTGTTTCTCAGATGCCAGTGAAATTAAGCTTAACGTGCTAATCGGCGATGGACGACTTTTATTGCGTGGGCTGACAGTCAACAAGCCTGGTTGGTTCCATGTCGTGTATCACGATGCATTCAGTCCGCAGGCTTGCCCCGATCTCTGGGAGAGCGAAGTCTTCGAAGACTTGTTCGAGCTGCTCCAGCCGGGAGGCGTATTGGCAACCTATTGCGTCAAATCCGAAATCCAAAAACGCTTGAAGGCAATTGGGTTTGACGTACAAAAGCGGAAGGGCCCGACAAACGGCAAACGTGAAGTCCTTACCGCCTTCAAACCGACGAGTTAAACCGTATCTTAGCGACAAACGCTTTTTTGATACTTGAATTATCAACTCTTTGCGGCTCGCACGCCGTCTTCCCGAGCTTTGATAGCCAAACGCATTGCTTCGTCGTCACCGTACTTGTCGATCGAAAAACGTTTGGTTTTCCGCGTGCCCGCAGTTGGATTCCACGACGCGACCCAAAACCCATAGATTCGCCGTCCTTTGCCTACGCCATGAAACTCTTCAGCATAGCGAACTCCGACAACCCCAGACGTATTTCGAACAGAGACCTTTTCGGCCAATTCTCGTTTCGAGAAACCTCTGTATTGGGCCAAGACTTCGTCGCGAAATTTTTTTGCAGCAGACAGTGCTTTTGTTTTGCCTCCAAAAGATTTATCACCAAAAAATTTTTGGTACTTCTCGCCACGCCTCATCACCCGCACGAGAAATCCGCGAGCCGGCGATGTTTCCGTACGGAAATCAACTCGAGAGATGTTTTTCTCATTTTCTTTTAGGGACATTACCAACTCCCGACCAACGTGTTGACGAGCTTGAATTCAAAAGTAGATGGTGATGAGGGTTTACAGTATCCTAAGACATCACGTGAAAAATGCAACTGAATGCTATCGAACCTGTAGGCTTTCAAAAAACATCATTGCCAAATTTGGCGATCGAGTTGGCGATAGTTGACCGCTTCAGTTAAGTGCTCAAACAAGATAGACTTGGAACCCTCCAAATCAGCAATAGTCCGAGAGACACGCAACACCTTGTCATGTGCTCGTGCCGAGAGGCCCATTTCATTCACGCTCGTCTTCATTAGATTCATTCCCGTCGAATCAAGTTTGCAGAACTCTCGAATTTGCTTGCTACTCATTTGCGCGTTGTACATAATTTTGAGACCGCGAAACCGTTCTGCCTGAGCGCGTCGCGCGTAAGCAACTTGTTCACGGATCGTTGCGCTGCTTGTTCCCAGCATTGTCGACGAGAGTTCCTTGTATTCAGCTGCAGGAACTTCGACGTGGATGTCAATCCTATCAAGAAGTGGCCCACTGATCTTGCTCATGTAGCGTTCGATTTGTGGGGGTGTGCAATTGCAATCGCGGCGTGGATCCGTGCGATAGCCGCAGGGGCAGGGGTTCAACGCCGCAACCAACATGAAATCGGCTGGAAATGTTGTTGAATTCAATGCGCGACTAATCGTGACCACGCAGTCTTCAAGTGGTTGCCGCAAAACCTCTAGGGTTCGCCGATTGAACTCAGGCAATTCGTCCAAAAACAGCACACCATTGTGTGCCATGCTGATTTCGCCGGGTGTAGGTGTGCTCCCCCCTCCGACCAATCCGGCCTCGCTGATCGTATGATGCGGCGAACGAAAGGGCCTTCGCGCCATGAGTGGCTGTCCCGGCCGAAGGCGGCCCAAGGCACTATAAATTCGAGTCGTTTCGATTGACTCTGACGGTGAAAGCGTTGGCAGAACGGTCGGGATACGTTTTGACAACATCGTCTTACCACTGCCGGGCGGACCAAGCATCAGTATGTTATGCGACCCCGCAGCTGCAATTGTGATCGCGCGTTTGGCAACTTCTTGCCCCCGCACGTCTGAGAAGTCTTCATCATACTTGGAATACTCTTCGAAAATTTCATCCAGACGCGACGGTGTCGGATCAATTTCAATTTCACCCGTAAAAAACGCGACCGCTTGAGTTAGGCTCTCGACGGCAATCACGTCCAAGTCTTGTACCACGGCGGCCTCACCCGCATTCTCGCGAGGAACAACCAAGCCGCGCAGGCCACACTGCTTTGCGGCAATCGCCATCGACAGAACGCCCTTGGCTGGCCGAGTATGACCTTCCAAGGCCAATTCTCCGACAACAGCATAGTCATTGAATTTATCCGATTCGATTTGACCGCTTGCCGCGAGAATTCCTAACGACATCGGTAGGTCGAAGGAGGCTGCCTGTTTTGGCAATTCTGCTGGGGCGAGATTAATGACGACACGATCTGCCGGACGTTCGAAACCAGAATTCACGAGGGCCCGCCCGACTCGATGAGTGCTTTCACGAACAGCCGCCTCAGGTAACCCGACTAGGATTGTCTTGGGCATTGCGACTGGCGAAACGTCAACTTCAACTTCAACCGGCTCGGCTTCGATGCCGACAAGTGAAAACGTTTTGAGTTTTGCAAGCATTGCAATTCTTTTCATTTCAAATGTGGGGAAGGGCGGGAGTAAGTTTTGGTAAACGAACAAGCGGAATTCTACAATCCAAAAGAATAGCTTTGAAGTACGGCCCCAGAGAAAGTTAGTTGTTGACACAGTGCAGAACCGCACGATTTTTGACGTCTTTGAGCATAACTTGCGCTTGGCATAACCATATTCAAGCGGAATTTATCTCTAAAGATTTGCTCTTCGGATCATTGAGTTTTTGCGACTACAAATCATACTTTTGAGGGGTAAAAAAGTGAGGGTTATTAATTTCGATGGTCTCGGGAGCAAAAGATGACTCGTATTTCGGCTCGTACTCGAAACGGCTTTACCCTA
>JAHEAM010000316.1 GCA_024642765.1 Planctomycetaceae bacterium | reverse complement strand
AATGATTCGTTGGAGCAAGAATTTGTTCCTTTTCGAAATCAGTTTGCACAAACTGGATGGTTAGGCCTGTCACTGATCTGTAGCTCGTCAAGCACATGTTCACAATAGTATGTCAACAAGAATGCTTGCCGAACAGATTGGAAAACTATTCGGCATTACTTGCCGTCTTCGACCGCGAACTTGCGACTAGAAGTTTTTGCCTTGGAGGGGAAGTCTTTCGGGACCGGCAGTGTGACTTTACCTGTGGCAGCCCATTCTGTTCCGCGCTGTAACAACGTGATGAACCCGACGCATTCTTGTGAGTAAACCTCGTGGCCGAGCGTTGTGTGGAAAACACGACCGTTGCCGTGTTCGATGACCATCACCATTGGTTCGTTTCGACCAGTCCCGTTTTTTTCCTTATCAGAATAAGCCGTTGCTAAGACGTGAATGTTTTGAGCAGGCCCACGTAGTCGGTCGTAGAGTTCGTCTTGAGCGTGCAACCATGCTTGAGGGATGCCTTTCATGATCGGATGTTCGGGGGCACGGCACGTCATCATGAATTCGTGTTGGGGACCGTGGCTGCCACCCTGCCCTTCGGCATCATTGCGCACCAACTTGTTTGAGTCGTCGAAATAGAGGTACGGTCCGCTTTGGGCATTTCGATTTCCCCAGCCGCCAACACCAATCATCAGATTGTAAGCGTGCCATTCCGGAAAAGCGTTGTCTGCCGCATGCACAACGACCAATCCGCCGCCATCTTCAATGAACTTCTCGAAATTTTTTTGGGTCGTTTCTGGCCAATCTGCTCCGTTGTAATTTGAAAGAACAACGTCATAGTCGGAAAAATTGGGTGAGAAATTCTCGTCGGTACCTTTCGGGGCCGTGCGGGCGATATTCACAGAAAACATTTTCGTTTCGAGTAGGTAGTTTCGCATCATCTCGGACGTTTTCGGCCAAACGCCGTGATTGTTTTGGCCATCAACCAAGAGGACTTTGATTTTTTCATCTTGGCTTGCGGCATTTTCGGTTTTTTCAGCTTTTGTGCTCTGGGCAACTGCCGTGACGCACACAGATAAAAACAAGAGTGCAGAAAGAAAACGCCAAAAACAATTAAGTTTTTTGATCATGAAACAAGTATCCTTTGATTGTTGGTTGATTTTCGTTACTTGCCAGGAGCTCACCCACAATTCATGCACGATGTATCCTGTGGTTGAGCGTTAGAGAGCTAATCCTATCGTATTAAATCGAGGCTCATTAGTGTTGCATTGTCGGCTTGGTCATGAAATTTTCGATTTTCGGTGTGGAAATGAGCGTTCCGGCAGCTGTTGGCGGGCAAACGCAAAATTATTAGTTGTTAAAATTCTAGGGAAATGGGTAGAATTGGAAACGTGAAAAGAGTGTCGTTACCGGATGTATCTGGTTGTAACCGAGAAGTGAGAATTGCAATGAACGAAAAATGCTGTGCGGGTTTTGGAATGTGGAAGGCGATCGGACTCGCCGTTATCTTGGGCACATTCTTCAGCGTTGGGATGTATACAGGGCAGCGTCAATTGGCGCAGCCCCAAAACGCGAGCAATCTGCCAATCAAATTGCTGGCCGATTCTGCGGCGAACTGCGAGAAGGCATCAATGGCCACCGGGACCATCAATGGGGATTTCGAGGGACTGTTCATTCTCGATCATCCATCGGGACAACTTTATTGCATCATGCTCAATCCAAGGACGGGAGCTCAAGTCGGTTTTTACTCGACTAACGTTCGTCAAGCTTTGGCGTTGGACAGACAGGGCGACGCAGACTTTGCGATGGTGACAGGTTACATCAACTTGCAAGAAGCGGGTAAGTCAGGCACCAATCGGATGGCCAATTGTTTATGTTACGTGGTGGACGGCGTCACGGGACGCGCGGCTGCGTTTGGATTGTCCTACAATCAAACAGGAATCGATACCAGCGTTCCTCAGCAAGGTAACCTTGTGAAGTTTTGGGACGGCCCAATCCGCGACCAAGCATTCGGCCAAGTACCAGCCGCTGGCATTGCACCGCTCAAAGGTGCAGAAGGAATACCAGCTGGTGGCGAGGATCCAGCAGCAGCCGGTAACGGGGGCCAGTAGTTGGTTGCTTGCTGTCAATCTATAAAATGGGGTGCGCTGAACTTCTAGTCTATAGAAATATACAGGAGAGGTGGGGGCGATTGTCCATCGTATGTCCTGAGCTCCAAAAATCCCAGAAATATGACTTGTTTTTCCTGTTTGAAAGTCAGTTGAACCAGTGGAAAAATGGCTCAAGTTATTTGGCTTGCAAGAGTTTCGGTCGGGGCAACGTGCCGTGATCGAAGCGATTATGAACGGCCAAGACACATTAGTGGTCATGCCTACGGGCGGCGGCAAAAGTCTTTGCTATCAGTTGCCTGCTGTGTCTCGCGAAGGCGTGACGATAGTAGTTTCACCTCTGATTGCGTTAATGAAGGATCAGGTCGATGCGTTGACATCCATTGATATTCCGGCGACTTGCATCAATAGTTCCATGACTGCGGGCGAACAACACGAACGCATGGATCGAATGGTATCAGGCGAGTTCAAGCTCGTGTATATTGCCCCCGAGCGATTGCGGCACGCAGGATTCCTTAAGGCGTTGGCCCGTGTCGATGTGAAGCTACTTGCGATCGACGAAGCCCATTGCATAAGTCAATGGGGACATGACTTTCGACCAGACTACGCTCGTTTGGGAAAGTTTCGCGAGCGAATCGGTGATCCTCAAACCGTCGCTTTGACGGCAACCGCGACTTCGACGGTTCGCGAAGATATCCAAAACATATTAGCGTTGAAAAGTCCGGAAGTCTTTATCACGGGCTTTTCGCGAGATAATTTGAGTTTGCGAGTCGAGAGCCCCAAGAGCAATTCTGAGAAGGATGCACGCGTCGTTGAATTGTTGGAGTCTCGGCCTGGCGCAGGAATTATTTATGCCTCATCGCGAAAGAGCTGTGAGCACCTAGTTGAGCTGCTTTCGACTAAGACTTCGTTTCCGATTGAATACTATCACGCTGGACTTTCGCACGCAGACAGACATCGTGTTCAGGAAAACTTTATGTCGGGCAAGACGCCAGTGGTGGTCGCGACCAACGCTTTTGGAATGGGAATTGATAAAGCGGATTTGCGATTCGTTTTGCACTACAACATTCCTGGCAGTTTAGAAGCATACTATCAAGAAGCTGGGCGTGCGGGACGCGACGGAAAACTCTCCGTCTGTTTGCTGTTGTACTCGTACCAAGACCGCTTTATCCAAGAGTTTTTTATTGAGAACTCGTTTCCATCGCGAGAGACTGTGCGAGAGGTTTACGAGTTTTTGCAATCGTTCGAGGACGATCCTATCGAAATCACGTTGCAAGAGTTAAAAGAACAATTGAATTTGCCGATTGGCACCGAGGGAATCGCTAATTGCGAACACCTCTTGGAAAAGGCTGGGGCAATCGAACGACTGGATAGCCAGCAGAATATGGCTGCAATTCGAATCGACTCGAACCTGCCGACTTTAGTTGAGCTGTTGCCACGCGAGGCAAAGAACCCGCGAAGGGTAATGCGTGCATTGGAAAACGTGGTTGGGGCACTACGCGGGGAACGAGTGTTGTTTAGTCCCCGACGCTTGTCCGACGTTTTGGATCTGAAGTGGGAGTCGATTAGTCGGGCAATTCGGCAACTGACGGAATTGCCCTTCGTCGATTACGTTCCGCCGTTTCGCGGTCGGGCTATTCACATGATCGACCGCAAGCGACCGTTTTCGCAAATCGAAATTGATTTTGCCGAATTGGAAAGACGTAAAAAAGCGGAGTACGAACGTCTAGATAAAGTCGTCGGATTCGCGACTTCCTATCGGTGCCGACAACTGGAGATTCTTGAATACTTCGGTGATCCCGAACGAAAAAACTGCCATCGCTGCGATCGTTGCGGTACGCCCTGGCCCGATTTGGCCGTTGACTTGAAACCGATCTCTTTACAGAAACATCTTGTCGATAAAAAGGTTGGCGAAGTTTCGGGGGCGTTGTTGTACGCGACCCAAGTTGCATTGAGTGGCGTGTGGCGAACGAAAGGGCGAATAGGCAAAGGCCTCGTTGCAAAGATGTTGTTTGGCAGCGATTCGAAAGCCGTCAAAAGCCAAGGGCTGCAACGACTGAGCACGTTCGGATTACTTAAACCTCTTCGGCAATCGGAAATCGAGAACCTGATTGGGTTATTAGTCTCGAGTGGGTTTATTACACAGGAAGAATCAGCGCGTTTTCGCCCAGTCGTACAGCTTAGCGAGGCGGGACAAAAGCTCATGCTTGGGCGTTTGAATGTCGACCTGCTAAACATCTTGGGCGAATCGTTTTCGAAACGCCTTCAAACTGTATTTGCGGGTAAAAAGCCGAAACTGGGCGATGCCGACGAAAAAACTGAAAGCGTTGCAGTTCAGGTCGAAAGACCGATCGCGAAGCTGGTCGACACAGCGGTGAACCCGACGGCTACCGTTCAAATGGAAAGTCATTTTCCGAACAAAACAAATGAGGATATGTCGCCCATCACAAATCGCACTGACGCTGCCGTGCCACACTCAACTGTTAAGGCCGGCTACTATTGGACTTGGCGTTTGAAACAAGACGGATACACGCTCAATCAGATTTGCCAGATCCGAAATCTCGATGAAGATTCTGTACTTGCAGACCTAAAAAAAGCTGCTAAAAACCAACTTGATGATGCGTAGTCAAGTGTTAATTACAGCGCGATTACTCCCAGGGATCATAGGTGCCGATCGACCAAAGGTGGCCTTCGCAGTCGTAACAACTGAAGCCTCGGCCACCGTAGTCTTCGTCTTTGATATCCATGGCGATTTTGGCGCCAGCTTTTTTGGCTGCCTCATAGATCGCATCGGCATCATTGACGATGATATAGGAGCATTGCGTTTCTGCGCCATCGATTTCGTCCGGTTGTTTCATCATTTTGTCGAAGCCCTCGCCGTGTTTTCCGGCTGTCC
>JAHEAM010000315.1:2298-5005 GCA_024642765.1 Planctomycetaceae bacterium | reverse complement strand
CTTGAACTTTTGACAAGTTGCACGCCGCGTTGATCGGAGACTTCCTTAAAAGTGCCTTTGCCCCGTCCCCCAGCATGGATTTGCGATTTGACGACGGCAACTTTCCCACCAAGCTCTTCGAACGCCTTCGCGGCTTCTTCAGGTGTGCGGGCAACGCGGTTTTCCAAGACCGTTACGCCAAACTTGGCAAAGATTTTCTTGCCTTGGTATTCATGGATTTTCATGGGTTTCGTCGCTCTGAGACTTAATCGTCATTTTTACAAATTGTTTCATCTACGAGGTGCAGATTATAAAGTCCGATGAAACAAAGGGTCAACCGGACGACAAAATGTCTCTGAATGCGGTAGCGAACCTTCGAGCGCGCGACGCAATGGCTTCATTCGCTACAATAACAAACTCGTAATGGTTATCAGCGTGCGAAAGGCTGTGCAATGCAAAAACGAATTTTAATTGCGTTGGTGTTGGTTTTGGCGATTGTTGGCTGTCACAGTGAATCTGCTACCAATCCAACTCCCTCCGCCCAACAGACGAAGGTTGTCTGTGTAGATTCCTATCCATTGGCATCTGTCGCGCGCAGGCTCCTAGGCGATTCGATCAAAGTCGTGATGCCGGCGCCGGCTGGTACAAATCCGGCCGACTGGGTCCCGACTGTTGAAGATGTGAATACGTTCCAACATGCGGATGTGATTTTACTGAATGGCGCAGGGCTTTCTTCTTGGTTGGATACCGTCAGTCTTGCCGATTCGAAATCGGTAGACACTTCTGCTGAATTCAAGGATTCACTGATCATGTCGGAACAGGTTTTGACACATTCTCACGGACCGGGAGGCGAGCATTCACATGGCAGTATCGCCTGTACGACTTGGTTGGACTTGGACCTGTTCGCGAAACAAATTGACGTGATTGCCGATAGTTTGAAGCGTACGTATCCGAATCTCAAGTCTGAAATTTCAGATCGTCACCAGAAGCTAAAGGATGAACTGAGGGACCTGGATTCCCAGTTGCAAGTTGTATCGAAAGTACTCGCAGGCAAGCCCATGATCGCCTCGCATCCTGTATATCAATATTTAGCGCAGCGTTATGGACTTACTATTTCGGCCGTTCATTGGGAGCCAGAGGTCACACCGACTGCAGAACAAATCGAAGAGTTGAAGAAGCTTCAGGCGAGCACAGGTGCCACCGTCATGATCTGGGAAGGCGAACCAGCAAACGCTGTTCGAGAACCGGTTGATGCCTTGGGTCTTAAGTCCGTCGTTCTTGACCCTGGCGGCGCGCAGCCTGTTGAACTCGAGAAAAACACCGATTGGTTTCAACTCATGGCCTGCAACATCCAGACTTGTAAGGAGCTGGCGGCCGAATTTGAATCAGCCAAGTAAGGTTCGTATTGGTTGCGTTTTGGGCTCATCGGACCGTACGATTGCTGCATTCGTTACGTCCGGAAAATTCGGATAATCGTCAAACTTTCATTGACTGGGATGACCCCAATGGGTCTCTGTGAAGATGATGCGGTTATTTGTTTTGTCCTTCTGCCCACATAAGTTTTCGGTGTCTTCTTGCGCCAGTTGTTGCGTTTGGTCTGAATTGTCTGACGATGACTAAGGTAGATGTTGTTACGATCTAGCCGGGAATACTCGGATTGGCTTTTGGATCGAAGTCAAGGATTGTAGAGCCGAATATGTTACGGCGCATGCAACAGAACCGCGAAACACGTTGCAACAATTAGGAGTCTGCGATGAAACGTTTTTGGATACTCAGCCTAGGGCTGGTCATGGCTTCGTCATCAACGACGCCAACGATGGCCGTTCAGGATTGGAGTCAGCCATCGGCCTATGAAAGTTCGTCGGTTGTCCAACCAAACTATTTTAACTCACAACAAGCACCCGACATGAACACTCGGCAGGCACCGGGCGCGTTCGTTCCTGATGGCATCGTCCCTGAGCAATCCTTCCAAGGAAACGCTCCGAATGCAACGGTTCCAGGTACCACGGCTCCGAGCCAGGGCTATTATGGTTCCGCTCAAACATATTCGGACCCAACACAAAACTATTCGCCGAACTATGCTGGCCCAGTGGATAACAGCGGTTGCGGCGCGGGCGGCAATAACGGTGAAGTCGCAAACTGCAATGCGAATGGTGGCCAAGGTCATAGGTTTGGACGAAGTATGGTACAAGCCACTGGTTCGCGCAACATGGTTGCCGGTTTGGGTGCCGTTGTATTCCGCCGGGACTACGAAGACGACTTGGGTTTGAGCGCGAACGCCAATGGCGACTACTTGTTTTCAACGAGTGCCCAAAACAACTATATGGGTGGACTAGAAGCCTTCATTCAGAGCCGGAATTGCAATGGTCGAGGTTGGGAGGCCCGCTACTGGGGTCTGTATCCGAGCTCATCCACAGCGACGATCGACAACATGCCTTACACGGCGCTCGGACAATTGTCGCAGATCACACATGGTCCTACGATGTTGATGGCAGATACGATTTTCAATCAAGCTGACACGCATACCGTTACGCGATCGAACCAATTCCATAATGCAGAATTCAATCGATTGATCAACGCGGGAACAGTCAATGGTTGGATGGGAAGCCCAGCAAACTTCGAGTTGTTGCATGGTGTTCGCTGGTTCGAGTTCGATGAAGACATGTCGTACAGTGCTCAGTCAGCTGTCTACAATCCAATGCGACTCGACTACAACGTCAATGCTCAA
>JAHEAM010000315.1:0-2267 GCA_024642765.1 Planctomycetaceae bacterium | reverse complement strand
GGTTATCAAGTTGGCGGTCGAAGCGTTCGCTGCGTTTCGAATCGATTGCAACTTATTTCGGGTGTGAAATTTGGTTTGTACAACAACCGTATTCGACATCGCCAATCCATCATTGATGAGAACGACTACATCTCCTATATCAATGCTGGTCCATCCGCCAGCCGTCCTCTGGACTATTGGTCGAGCAAAAACGACGTTTCGACTCTATCGGAACTTGATTTGGGTATTGGCTATTTGGTGAGTTGCAACATTCGCCTGACGGCAGGCTACCGTGTGATGGGAATTACCGGTTTGGCTCTTGCCCCAAACCAAGTCCCAGCGAGCTTCGTCGACTCAATGGAGATACAACGCATCCAGTCCAACGGCAGCATGATTCTCCACGGCATGTATGGTGGCGTGAATTTCTGCTTCTAATTTGAAGCCGATGTTCCAGAGCACCCTGAAATATTAAGAGCCGCATTCTCTCATCGAGTCTGCGGCTCTTTTTCTTTTATTCCAACAGCGTGCTTGTTCGACGTTCTTTTCTCTCAGGAGCTCGCGAGAGGTTCCAAGTCAAAAATTATCAATCAAGCATCACGAACTCGTTAGCTTGCCTTTGGTGAAATCATGCAAGTCATGCGTTTGGCTTGCTGAGCTGGCGGGCTTTCGATCTTGCCGAACTCATTAAGACGTTCGATGATCCCCTCCATGACTTTATGCCCTTCTTCAATATGTGCCAATTCACGGCCACGAAACATAACCGTCACCATCACTTTGTCTTTGTGCTGCAAAAACATAATGGCTTGTTTGACTTTGAAATCGATATCGTGCTGTCCTGTTTTGGGACGCAGACGAATTTCTTTGAGCTTGGTCGCATGCGATTTGTTCTTGTGCGACCGTTTGTTTTTGTCGTATTTGAATTTGCCGAAGTCCATGATTCGGCAAACAGGAGGCTTGGATTCGGGAGATACCTCAACCAGATCAAGTCCAGTCTCACGGGCCTTGGCTATTGCGTCTTTGGTTGCAAGAATTCCTAATTGATTTCCTTCATCGTCAATCACTCGAACTGGTGAACTGCGAATTTGTTCGTTCACTCGGTTTTGATCTTTGGGCGGCTCTTTGCTGATGGGTTGTTCCTTTTCTAATAAACTCAGATGCTTGGATTGGTTACCGTAACGCGTCCTTTGTCAAAAGCGCGTCCGTTGTCAAATTCTCTACAGTTTAACATTTCTGGCAAGCTACGTTTGCTTGTATTTCAAAAAATTCAATAGGCCGAGGGGTGCTTTTAAGTTGACCTACAGGTCTCTTGGGTGCGATTCGATCACGCGAAGGCCTTCCGTCTGCGTGTTTTCGACTCCAGGGTCTAGTATTCGTTTTCCGCTGATCCGCCCTCCAAATTGACGGAGTTTTGGAACGTTTTCCGAACCGTTTTTTCGTCAATTTCTTTCGCGAGTCGATCAAGGAGTTCCTGCACTGTCATGGCTCCCAAATCGCCGTCAACTCGATCGCGTACAGAAACCGTGTGAGCTTCGACATCGCGAGGACCGACAACAACCATGTAGGGAATCAACTCCATCTGAGCATTTCGAATCTTGGCTCCGAGCTTTTCACTTTCGAAATCACCGACCGCGCGAATTCCTGCCGCTTGTAATTCGGTCAATACGCTGCGCCCATACTCCTCTGATTTTTCGCTGACCGTCAGGACACGGACTTGCTCGGGAGCCAGCCACAAGGGGAACGCGCCGGCAAAGTGCTCGATCAACACGCCTATGAATCGTTCCATCGATCCGAATGGTGCGCGGTGAATCATCACGGGGCGGTGCGGGCGGTTGTCGGCGCCGATGTATTCCAAGCCAAAACGCTCGGGCAAGTTGTAGTCGACTTGGACCGTACCCAACTGCCATTGGCGCCCAATGCAATCGCGGACAACGAAGTCAATTTTCGGTCCGTAAAATGCCGCTTCTCCTTGTTCCTCGGAATAGGGTTTGCCCAAGCTGGCGGCGGCGTCACGGCAGGCTTGTTCGGCCAATGCCCAATTGTCGGGATTACCAACATACTTATCACTCGCTGGGTCGCGCAATCCTACACGAACTCGGTAGTCGTCCATTCCCATTGCGGCAAAAACGATCTTCACTAGTTCCAAGCACCCCGCTAACTCAGCAGCGACCTGCTCTTGGGTTACAAACAAATGCGCATCGTCCTGGGTGAATCCTCGCACGCGAGTCAGGCCACCAATCTCTCCGGATTGTTCCCAACGATACACCGTGCCGAATTCCGCAAGCCTTAAG
>JAHEAM010000009.1 GCA_024642765.1 Planctomycetaceae bacterium | reverse complement strand
GCGGGAATCGACGTCACCGGAATCGATGTTGCTCCTCTGCTGCCAAAGCTCTACGAGGACGCTTCCGGGAAACTTAATTCGGGTAATGTGCAATTGCTTCACGGAAGCTTTCCAGTCGACAAACAGATGCTGCAAGAATTGGGCGACGGATACGATCTTTTTCTTTCCAAAAACACGCTGAAGCGAGGCTACATTCATCCCAGTCGGGAGGCAAACGATCGGATGCTTATTCGCTTGGGGGTCAGCGACCAGGAGTTCTTGAACCAAGTGAACAAGTTGTTGAAGCCCAAGGGCCTGTTTGTGATTTACAACTTTTGTCCTGCGAAAACCAGCGATGACAAGCCCTATATTCCTTGGGCGGAAGGCGAGTCGCCTTTTTCCAAGGCCGATTTTGAAGTCTGCGGTTTTGAACTCCTCGCCTTCGACATCATCGATGACATGGCAGCCCGCAAGTTGGCTCATGCGTTAGCATGGGATACCGAAGCCAAGATGGATTTGGAAAACGACCTGTTCGCTTGGTACACCATCGCGAGAAAAAAGTAGCTTGCCAACGAGTTTCGCTCGCCCCCTTCGGTGCCGCCAAGCAATTCATCGCTGGTGTCGGGCATCTCTTCAATAGCGTCCGAATGCAACACCGCGCAAAATGTCTCTTTGGTTTGGCAACAGGACATCTCACCCACACAATAACATGATGTTATTCGATGCCTTTCCAACTAACGCAACCTCTGTGCCTCTAGGTCGCAAAAAAATTTTGAAATTACTTTTTCTTCAGCGTCTGCAAATATTCCACCACATCGATTAGTTGTTGTTCTGTGAGTTGCTTTTGCAAGTCGTCGGGCATCAACGATTTCGTTTGCTTTTTCAAATCATCAATGTCTTCGGTCGAAATGATCTGCAAGACCGCTTCTTTGTCCTTTAGGACAACTTCGTTGTCGGTCTTGCTGACTAGAACTCCGGACAACGTGCGGCCATCGCTCGTCAGCACCGTGTACATTTCGTAGTTGTGACTAATACCCGCACTCGGATTCAAGATGGATTCATACATCGCCTCGAGGGAAAGTTTCCCGCCGATTTCGGAGAGGTCTGGGCCCACTTCTGTGCCAGTGCCGTTTACCTTATGGCATTTGGCGCACGTGCCTGCATTCACGAAAACATCCAACCCACGCGATTTGTCGCCGCGTTTTCGGATGAGTTCTGACATCGGTGGCAAAGGCAAATTTCCTGCGCTGGTAGGCAACACGAGATACTTCGCAGCTTCCTCTCGAATTCCCGCATCGCTCGATGTCAACAAGACATTCGCTGCTGGAAATTTCAATTCATCCGCAAGAGCTCCCGATGCGGCTTGCTTCAATACAAATCGTTGCCCCTCGGGCCATTGCCCTAATGCTTTGATGATTTCACTTCGGACGAGCGTGCTTGAGTCCGCTGACTCGAAACTCGCCTGTAACATTTCGCGAGCAATTGCATGCCCTGATCCTTTCAACGCTTGGATCACAGCCAATTGCTCGGGCTCCACATTTCCGTCGAGTCGCTGTTGCAAGGCGTCTTTCGCATTCATATCGATCAACACACGAGTCGCCGTACTCACCACGTTTCGATTGCCTGATTGCAACACAATTGTAAGTAGCCTTGGTTCGAAATCCGGCGATCGCAAACGAGCGGCTCGTTCCACAAACTCGTTTTCCGGCGATTTCTCATTTAAGTACTCAACAACCGAGCGCTGAATTGTCGGAAGTTTCAATTTCAAAAACTCAGGCTGACGTACGGCAATTTCTACGAGCGTGGTGTCCGCCAGTGAATGTCCCTCTGTGGCCAGTTGTTCGGCGCGTTCAGCCAGCCAAGGAATCGCGGCAACACTCTTTTCACTGTCCTGAAATTCCATCGCACGAAACAACCGAGTTGCCGTTGCATCGTCAGTCGCTGGATTGGCAATCAACTGCGCCAACAACTCAGAAGTTCGGTCGGCCCGACTGCGCCAAATCAATTGCACTCCGGAAGCATTTTGCCAATCGTCACCAACGAGTTTTAACCAAGCGCTTAAGCATTCATTCCAACGACCGTCAGCGGCAATTCCCAGTGCCTCTAGGTACCAGCGATCTTGACCGTCAAATCGGTGTGCCAGTTTTGCCCACAGTTCTCCAGTGTCGACTCCGTTGTATTCGTGTAACGCAATGGCTACTTCGCGGCGAACTGCGGGCGAGGAATCATTCGTCCATTTCGCCAACCAGGCCCCCAATGTCTTCGTTTCGCGACGCGCCATTCGAACGGCTTGGCAACGGATATTTTCATCCGCGTCATTGGCGGCCCGAGCGATGGCCTGCGAGCGATTGCCATCAATTTCGGACAACAGCCACAAGGCCCTTGCTCGAAAGCGTGAATTCGGGTCAGAGGCCATCTTTGTAAGTTCAGCTGCAGCTTGCCCCCCCAATTGCTTCAGTGCCATGTACGCCAAATAGCGCACGGACTGGCAAGGATTCTTGAGGGCTTCAACAGCGCTTTCGGGTTTTAAAAAATTGAAAGCCGGTGTTTGATATTTACTGCCGGGCGGGGCAATTCGGAACAGTCGCCCTCGTTCCACATCGCGCATACCATGTCCGCCAACGCCTGGATCGTACCAATCGGTAACCAGCACCGAGCCATCGGGCGCAACGCACGCATCGGCCGGGCGAAACCAATTGTCGCGAGCTCCGAGCAAGAGATTATTTACTTCCTTAACTTCGTAACCGGCTCCTTGGGCGGCAACAGCATACGATCGCACAATATTCGGCCCAGCATCACAGTGTATGGGTTGACCATGAAACTTCGCCGGCAATAGGTCGCCTTCGTAAATCGTAATTCCTGTCGGTGAACCAGCACCTGTGACCAGCAAGTTCGGAATGACGCCCGGGTCATCCTGATGCCAATGTCGTTTGGGAATTTCGCTTTCCATTCCAGTGCGAGGGCTTTGCCATCCCGCTCCAGTCCGTTCGTCCAGGTAACCGTAGTTGCCATATTCCATCACGAAGTTGATTCGAACGCCGCGATTTCCGTCATCGTCATTATCGGATTGCCAAAGGCCGCCGAAGGAATCAACAGCCACCTCATAGTTGTTTCGGAAATTATGTCCGAGGACCTCGAGATCCGATCCATCCAGATTGCAGCGGAAGACCATTCCACCGCGATAGGGTGCGCCTCGGTCATTGACTTCGTTGCCGCGCAGATCTTTGACCAAGTTTCCGTTGGGGTCGTAAACGGCATGGCCTTCGTTTCCGAAATTCCAATAGAGTTTGCCATCGGGACCAAACACGAAAGAATGCGCCGAGTGATCGTGTTGGCTACTCCCCGTTTTGCTAAACAACAGCTCCTTGCGATCCGGTATATCGTCGCCATCGTCGTCGGTAAAGACCCAAATATTGGGTGAGCAAGACACAATCACCTTGTTTCCTAAAACACAAATGCCCATTGCCGAGTCAACATCGCGGCCTTGGTAATACACTTTCGCTTCGTCGCAAACTCCGTCCCCGTCTGTGTCACTGCAAATCAGAATGCGATCCCCTTCGGGCCGTTCGCCGTTGTGACCGCGATAGTTAACCACCTCGCACACCCAAACGCGGCCCAGGTGATCGACGTCGAGATTGGTCAGGCTCAATAGTTTTGGCTCCGACGCAAACAAAGTTGCCTGAAGTCCATCGGCCACATCCAATTTTTCAACAGCGGTTTTCGGATCGTGATCTTCACTCGCGACGCCAACCGGACCGGGACTCACAGAATAAATCAGGAAACGAACGGAGGCATTTTCGCCGCCAGCCTGCCGCGTTCCGCCTTCGTCAAGTCCCGCAGTTGCCTGGAATCGCTCAAAACCAGCGGGCAAATCAAATCCGACGATCGAGTTCGCATGGGTCCCAATCCCGTGCTCGAAACCGCGTCCGTCGATGCGAATCCCCTGACCTTCGCAGTTGCGATTCATGCGTACATCGCCATATCCCGAACTTGCGGCAATGGGCTTGAGTTCCGAAAGCCATTTTTTGCCACCGGGCCCAACCAATTGTGCATCGCCCCAACTGGCCCAATCGTGACTGAATCCGTTGCCACCATCGTCAGCAACGAGAAAAAGCTGTTTCAGGTTTCGAACATCAACGTCGACTTTGACGGCGTGGTTTTGAGTTGCAGTCGTGATCACATCGCTTTGGAAAATGGGCTTGGGCTTCGGCATTTGAGCATTCGAAATGCAAACTGCCGCAAGCCAAACAACGACAGCAACTAACGACACTTTATGAACGTTCATCAATCAAGGCTCCTAACCTGTTTCGTCTTCTTTCCAAATCATCTCTCGATCAACATTCTCGCTGACGGCACAGGTAAACTCAACAAACCGTTGCACCATTTTCCAGAAATGCACTTCGCCGCGCGGTTTGGCACGTGTGCTGTTACAATTGGAGAATACCTAGGCCTTGGGGGAGTTCAACCATGCGAATGTGTCGTTTATTTGAAATTGATCTGTGTATCGCGTTGTTTATCGCGTTGGCGCAACTGCAACCGAATTTTGCCATCGGCTCATTGCAGGGACTTGAATCGATCCCCCAAGTCGCCGATTCAACTCAAGAGCAAATTGCCAAACTTGCAACGGAAGCGGTCGCCGCTGAACAGATGCCAGGTTGCGTCATTTGTTTTGGGCGGCATAACACCATCTTGTTTTTGGAGGCCTATGGCGATCGGCAAGTCGCACCGATACATGAACCGATGAACGTCGACACAGTCTTCGACCTTGCCTCACTGACGAAACCAGTCGCAACGGCAACCTCAATCATGAAGTTGGTTGAACAAGGCAGGCTGACCTTGAATACTCGTATCGCCGAGATCTTTCCTGAATTCGCCCAAAATGGCAAGGACTCGATAACGATCAAACACCTGTTAACACACCAAAGCGGTCTGATTCCGGACAACGCACTTAGTGACTACACCAACGGTCCAGAGGTTGCGTGGAAAATGATCTGCGAACTGAGTTTGGTTTGCGAAATCGGAAATACATTCAAATACTCGGACGTCAACTTTATTGTCCTTGCCGAAGTAGTCAAGAAAATAAGCAACCAAGACGTACACCAGTTTTCCCAAGAACACATTTTTGTGCCGCTCGAAATGCGGGAAACGGGGTTCCTGCCAAACGAGTCGTTGCGTTCACGCGCAGCGCCAACTGAAAAGCGAAATGATACTTGGATACAAGGCGAAGTACATGACCCGCGAGCATTTGCTTTGAATGGCATCGCTGGCCATGCAGGGCTGTTCTCCACCGCTCGCGATCTGGCACGCTACGGTCAAATGATGCTGGGTCGCGGAAGTCGAATTCAAGAACAACAAACCACAACTATTCTTTCTCGTCGCGCGGTGGACATCATGACAACTGCCTATCCCGTCTCCGACGGCACGCGCGGTTTGGGGTGGGACAAGCAGACCTCTTACTCAAGCAACCGAGGTGACCTCTTAAGCGAATCGGCGTTTGGCCATGGAGGGTTTACGGGCACCGTCCTGTGGATCGACCCCGAACTCGATTTGTTTTTCATTTTTCTGAGCAACCGTGTTCACCCCAACGGCAAGGGCAGCGTCAATCGTCTGGCGGGAAAAATCCTCAATGTCGTGGCGAGTTCTATCGCTCCCCCCGAACCTTCCGCTGATGTCAAAGTGTTGACTGGAATCGACGTTTTGCAACGCGACAACTTTCGCGAACTGGCCAATCAACGGGTCGGCCTGATTACCAATCAAACAGGCAGGAGTCGGGACGGACGATCAACGGTTGAGCTGTTTGTCGAAAGTCCAGAAGTTGACTTGCGTCTTTTGTTTAGTCCCGAGCATGGATTCAACGGCAAACTTGACACCGCGAAAATAAACCATTCTGTCGATGAAATTTCGGGGTTAAACATCATTAGTCTATATGGTGAAACACGTCGTCCAACGTCCGCGGCTCTCGAATCCATCGACACTATTGTGTTTGATATTCAGGATATCGGGACTCGATTCTATACCTATGTTTCAACAATGCGTGAGGCAATGGAAGCGACTGCTGCTGCGAAAAAACGATTCGTTGTACTCGATCGTCCGAATCCGATTGATGGCGTACACATCTCCGGTCCGATGCTCGATTCTGGGAGCGAGTCGTTTGTAGGTTGCCATACCATTCCCGTGCGGCATGCGATGACTAGCGGTGAAATTGCCATGATGTTGAACGATGAACTGAACTTGGATTTGAATTTAACCATCATTGCTTGTGAGGGCTGGAACCGTGACAGCTATTGGGAGCAAACCAATTTGACGTGGGTCAATCCGTCACCAAACATGCGCAGCCTCAACGAAGCGACGCTCTATCCGGGAATTGGGCTTTTGGAAACAACAAACCTTTCGGTCGGTCGTGGCACGGACACACCCTTCGAGTTAGTTGGCGCCCCCTGGATCAATAGTACTGCGATCGCTGCCGAGCTGTCTCAAAAAAGAATCCCAGGGTTAGCGGTTGTGCCAATTGAGTTTGTTCCGGCAACCAGTAAGTACGCGAACGAAAAGTGTTTTGGTGTTAACTTCGATGTGATTGACCGGAAGATATTTGAGCCTATCCGTTTAGGGATCGAACTGGCCTGTGCCTTGAAGAAACTCTATCCCGCCCAATGGGAAACGAAAGATCTAAATCGGCTGCTCTGCAACAAAGAAATTTTTGAAGCCATTCAAACCGGCCAAGATGCCGACACAGTCTATTTATGGGTCAATAACGGAATCGAAGAATTCAAGCAGCGCCGTTCAAAGTATCTGCTCTATCGATAGGGCCCTACGTGCCTGACGCACCACCACCCAATGAATCAAAACGCGGCAACAGCCGCCGTGATCGCGTCACACAGCGTGTTCATTTCGGTGCTCGAAGTTGTAAACGGTGGAGCAAGGTAAAACACATCACGTGTCGGACGCAACCAACATCCGCGTTCAACAAAAAACTGCATCCAGCGTTCCTTGTCCAAGTTCTGTTGCATTTGCACGGCCGCAAAGCCGCCTAGAATTCGCACGTCCTCGACGTGAGTGAGTTTTCCCAGCGGCAGCAATCTTTCTTTGGCAATGGATTCGAGCATTGCGACCCTTTCCGAATAAGGTTCTCGCTCAAACAAATCGAGAGACGCATTGGCCGCTGCACACGCCAATGGGTTGCCCATATACGTCGGCCCATGCATCAATGCAGCCTCTAGACTTGTACTCCAAAATGCGTCAAACACACGTTGCGACGCCACCGCTGCTGCCAGCGAAATCACACCGCCCGAAAGCCCCTTACCAATACACATGATGTCTGGAACAACGTCGGCCCATTCCACCGCGAACATTCGGCCAGTTCGTCCAAACCCAGTTGCAATTTCGTCGCAAATCAGCAACAAGTCTTTTTCACGAACAATCGTCGCAATCCGATTGAGTTGCTCGGACGAATGAAATCGCAATCCACAAGCGGCCTGAATCAGTGGCTCAATTATGACTCCTGCCAAGTTATCACGATGTTCATCGAGAAAATCCGAAAACGCCTTAAACTCATCCTCCGCCGCAGGGATCGCAAGTGGAAATTGCTCTAGCAAAAACCCTTTAAAGTGCGAGTGCATACTGTCGTCCGGATCACAAACACTCATCGCACCCGACGTATCGCCATGATAGGAATTGGCAAACGAAACGAATCGGTTCCTCCCGCTTTGCCCCCGATTCATCCAATATTGAACTGCCATTTTCATCGCGACTTCCACGGCAACACTACCGGAGTCCACAAAAAAAATGTAATCCAAATCGCCCGGCAAAAGATCAGCCAATCGCTCGGCCAAACGCATCGCCGGTTTATGGCTCAAACCTCCGAGCATGACGTGCGGCAACACGTCAAGTTGCGCCTTCATGGACGCAATAATGTGTGGATGCCGGTGACCGTGGCAGGCTGTCCACCAACTTGATATCCCATCCAACAACCGCCTACCATCCTCCAGTATTAGATAATTTCCGTCAGCGCTTGCGACGATCCAGGCGGGCGCCGCTGTCGCCATTTGACAATAGGGACGCCACAAATGGCTACCTTCCTGAACATCTAATCTGCGGTTCGTCAATTCGGGACTGCTAGTTATTTTGTCCATGTCTATTTTCGAAGGTTTTGGTTCATTCGATCGAATATCCAAAACTCTACAATGATCAAAATCAAGGGAACCAAAAACTGTATGGCTTGTGTAAGTCGCAGGTCCGATATTCGCTGAGCGTTTGCATGCAGAAAGGCGCTCACAAACAATCCGTTTAAAAACAGCAGCGCGATGATCACGATCCCGACACCGAGCACAGTGAACACCCCGATCCCCGCGCGGATTTCATTTGACTTTTGTTTCTTGAACATCCGACATCGATCCTCTTGTTAAATCCCTTGGCAGACATTTAATCCTAGTATCAATCCCATTCTGTGTCGCCTTCCCAACCTGAACTTTTTGCTACTAGGCTTAATCGCAACGGGTCCCCCCTAAGAGGATGACATTGTCGAATGGAAATAACTCCAATCATCGCGGCAAACCGCAACCCCTCGTGGACCCGTGCTCAACGCGTATAATGCGGCGGTGTCCCATTCGGCGATGGACCTTTTGCTTTTGCTGATCCAGTTGGAGTTGGACGGCAAACGCCGGTTCCTATTTATCCTAACACGAACGAAAGCACACTTGATGTTTGGAAAGTCTATTTACCGCGAAACCGACGTCGACCCCCACTTCATCGCGAACAAGCCCATCGCGATAATCGGATATGGCGCTCAAGGTCAGGCGCAAGCGCTTAATCTGCGGGACAGCGGTTGCGATGTTACGATCGGACAACGCTTGAACGGACGTGGTTGGCAAGAAGCCGAGGCCGATGGATTTCAGCCGACCATCGTTTCGACTGCCGTTCGCAAGGCCGATATTGTGTGCATCATGGTGCCCGACGAGTTGCATCAAATTGTCTTTGAAAAAGAAATCAAGCCCAATCTGAAATCAGGGGCTATCTTAATGACGTGTCACGGATTTAGTTTCCATTACGGGTTAGTAAATCCTCCGAAAGGTCACTATCGTTTGTTGGTTGCGCCTAAGGGCCAGGGCCATATGGTTCGTCGTGAATTCGAAAACGGCGGCGGTGTGCCCTGCCTAATAGCAGTCGAAGACAACGCTCCTGAAGAAGTCTTTCAAATTGGCCTAGCCTATGCATGGGCGATCGGTGGCACCCGTGCCGGTGTGATTCCAACGACCATCGCAGCCGAAACGGAAACCGATCTATTTGGCGAACAAGCCATTTTGTGTGGTGGCCTGACGCAGCTAGTACAGGCTGGTTTTGAGACTCTGGTGGGCGCCGGATATCAGCCGGAGTTGGCTTATTTTGAATGCCTCCACGAGCTCAAGATCATTGTCGACCTGCTGCACAAAGGCGGTATTGCGGCAATGCGAGATTTGATTTCGACAACAGCTGAATATGGTGACATCACGTGTGGCCCCAAGGTGATTGATCAACACGTACGTGACAACATGCAAAACTTGTTGAAACGTATTCAATCCGGCGAGTTCGCGAAAGAGTTCTTAAACGAATGCGAGGCCAACCAACCAGTGTTAACAGCGGCTCGAAAAGTTACGGAACAGCTACCTATCGAGCAAGTTGGCAAACAACTGCGAGCTTTGATGCCGTGGCTAAAAGAGGAAGCATGACAGACACTGACGCAAGCCCAATGAAAACCGAATCGCGCGGAACGGGACTCATGCGTTGGATATGGGGTGGATTGTTCGTTTGGATTTTGCTGATCGCGACTGGTGCGTGGCTCTACCGGCAGAACCATTCTTTCCCCAAACTGCTCTTGGCATTGGCGCCCGGCACCATACTGTTATTCGTCTGGGCCCTGGCTTTTCGACTACGACGTTCCCGAAAAAATCGCTAGTTCCAGTGCCTCACTATCCTTCGTTCGATATGCAAATCGTTGCCCTCTTGGAAAACTTCGAGTGCTGTCGAATCACGGCCATTCGAATAGAATGTGGTTTGATTTTCTTCCACGGCTGACCTTTTTGTACAGATTTCCAAACACGTATCATAAGTACCTAAATGAAGAACATTTGTATCATCAACACGGGTGGAACAATCGGGATGAAACCCACACCCGATGGTTTACAGCCCGTCAAAGGATTCTTGGCAGAACAAATGGCGTTGATGCCAGAACTCAAAGATCCCTTGATGCCCGCTTATGAAATTGTGGAATACACCCCCATTTTGGATTCCGCGAACATGTCGCCCGAAAACTGGCTCAAGATTGCGCGCGATATTTCTGAACGGTTTGAGAAATTCGATGCGTTCGTCGTGTTGCACGGTACCGATACGATGGCCTACACCTCGTCGGCATTACCATTCATGCTGCAAAACTTGTCGAAGCCCGTAATTTTGACGGGTTCTCAATTGCCGCTCGGGCATGTCCGCAGCGATGCTCGCGAGAATCTGAAAACCGCAATGATGCTGGCGGCGAATTATGACATTCCAGAAGTCAGCTTGTTCTTCGGTGAAAAATTGTTGCGAGGTTGTCGAGCAACAAAGATCAGTGCGTCGATGTTGGACGCCTTTGACTCTCCGAACTACTTACCACTCGCGACAGCCGAGACACAAATTGAGGTCTTCCAAAATCGAATTATAAAAAAAACCGACGCTGCGAAACCACTCAAAGTTGAAACGATCCGTCCCGCCGAACTAGCTACCTTTCGATTATTTCCCGGCATGAGCGTCGAAGTCCTAAAAAACGTTTTGAAGCGGCCACTGAAGGCATTGATTTTAGAAACCTATGGCGTTGGCAACGGACCTGCTATCAACAAAAAGTTCTTGCAGGCCATTGAGCTTGCCACCCGCGACAACATCGTGATTGTCAGTTGCACGCAATGCCGGCACGGTTGCGTAAATCAATCCAGTTACGCGGCTGGCAAAGTAATGGAGGAGGCGGGCGTATTGAGTGGCCATGACATTACGATCGAGGCAGCCATCGCAAAGTTGCTGTACCTATTTTCCGTTCAAACTGATGTCGCCAAGCTGCGACAAGATTTCGACAAGAATTTCGTTGGCGAGATCTCGGAATGCCATTGATTGCCCATTATTAGTTCGTCAAATTCATTTCTACAACTAAACACTTGTTCAAATCGTGGACAATTGTTGTCGGTTCCAATATTATGGATCTGGGTCGCCCAAAAACGGACGATCGAAAATGAAACTATACGTTCCCTGCAGACGAGACTCGATCAAGATGCTTAGCTCCCGATTCATTAATCGTATTTCATTTTTCGTGTTGGCGACTTGCGCGTTTGCTTCGCATGAAGTGGTCGCTGCTTCAGCCCAACAGGCAACGGAACCCGCAGCCAAAACGACAGGGGAGCAATCTGCCGATTCCGCGCGCCTTGGGATCTCGAAAACCAAACCCGATTCAGGGCCAAGCGTCGAAATTGAGGGCGGCTTTATGGTCCCTTATACAGTTACCATTCCCGGATCGGATGTTACCTTTGAAATGATTCCCGTCCCGGGTGGCAAATTCACCTTGGGCAGTAACGAAGACGATGATGATGCCCACCGTGATGACGAAGGACCACAAGTAGAGGTTGCCCTCAAGCCGTTTTGGATTGGCAAACACGAAGTGACGTGGGGCGAATATTACCTCTTTATGAAATTGGATCGAATTTTCAAATCGCTGAAGGACGAAAGCGCACGGCAACCGACTGATGCTAAACAAGCAGACGCCGTTACCGCTCCAAGTTCACTCTACGATCCCAGTTTCACGTTCGACGCTGGTGAAGACCCAGATCAACCCTGTGCGACTGTTACGCAATTCGCGGCCAAACAATACACCAAGTATTTGAGCCTGCTACTGAAGGACGAATTTTATCGATTGCCAACTGAGGCCGAATGGGAGTACGCCTGCCGAGCTGGGACAACCACCAAATACTACTTTGGTGACGAAGACGACGAGTTAGAAGAACACGCATGGTATGTTGACAATTCAGACGACGAACGACATGCAGTTGGCGAACTAAAACCAAACCCTTGGGGCCTTTATGACATGTACGGCAATGTTGCTGAATGGGTTTTGGATGGCTACAGCGAAGAAGGCTATATGCACCTTGCGGAAAATAGCGATATCGACGGAAATTCGATTTTGACACCTCCTGAGAGGCCAACGAATCGAGTCCTGCGCGGTGGCTCGTGGGAACTGGAATCAGAAGACTGCCGCAGCGCTGCACGTCAAGCATCCGACGACAAATCTTGGAAAGCTACCGACCCGAACTTCCCCAAAAGCCCTTGGTGGTACACTGACTCGCCGGCACTTGGCGCTGGCTTCCGATTGGTTCGCCCCTTGGTAGTGCCCGCGACCGTTGACGAGAAACTAGCCTTTTGGAATGCGGACAATGATGAAATCGTTGACGACTACAAGAGCCGCTTCGGCGGTGGCAAAGGTGGATTAGGCATCGTTGATCCGTCGCTTCCGGAAATCATCAAAAAACACGACAAGTAGAAGTGATTTTGAATTGAGGATTGCTGAGATACGTATGTGCAATGCATCGAAACCAATGGTTTCCGATGATCGCACCTGCGGTATGCTCGCTCAAGTCTCCCTTGCTAGAATTTACATTGTTTCGACAGGTTTTTGACATTGTTTCCACAATCGGCAATCATGGCCTGTCCGTAATTGTTTACCAATTTTGCCGGTAGGTTAAATTGAGACTGGCGTAGATTGCTACAGTGCCTACGATATGGACAACTTGACCCAGAGTCTGTTCCCAGAATTTTGCAAACCGCAATTGAAATGCACAACTGTACAACCGTGGAAGAACATTCGATTCGCCTGTTTTCCAGCGACGATGAAGCGTCGGGCAAATTATATACTCTGCCAATGCTGGCAGATATTTTGGACATACCTGCTTCAACGCTCCGTCGCTGGCAACGACGAGGATTGCTCGTCCCAACTCGTCAAATCAATCGCCTTGCCTACTTCAATTTCGACCAGTTGATCAACGCCAAGCACTTGGCAAAACTAATTGTTCTGGACGGGCGGCCATCGCTGTCCATCGAAGCTAAAATTTCGCGACTATCTCAAAATATGCCAGCCGCAGAACGGCTGAGCGATATTGACCTGGTGATTGATGGCCGAACGGTATTGGTGCGCGAAGAGCATAATCTCAGAGATCCTCAAGGCCAATTGCATATCGACTTCTATTCGGACGATTCAGCGCATCCACAGTTGATGGCAGAAGTCATTTCCTTTCCAAGCAACGTTGCCATTGCTAACGATTTGTCTCCGCAAACAGTTGATCAGTTCCTAAAGGTCGCGTTGTGTCACGAAGACAATAATGATTTGAGCGCAGCTATCGATTCGTATCGACAAATGATGCTGACGTTTGGCCCCTCACCGGATACTTGTTTTGCGATTGCTGAGTTACTGTATGGTTTGGGCGACCTGACAGCTGCCCGCGAGCGATATTATTCGGCAATTGAATTGGATCCTACCTTTGTAGAAGCTTATGCCAACTTAGGCTGTTTGTTGATGGAGTTGCAGGACTGGCTACAAGCGCGCACAGCGTTTGAAGCCGCGTTGCGTCACCATGCGAATTATCCGGACGCGCACTTTCATCTTGCAAAGTCGCTGGACCATTTGCAGGAATCGGTGGTTGCCGAATATCATTGGAAACGCTTCTTGGAACTCGCCCCGAATACGCCGTGGGCTGAGGAGGCACGCGCGCGTTTAGCTTTGGAAACACCGACGTTATTTTGAGTTTACTCAAGGCCGCATTGAATTAACGAAAAAAGCCGCCAGTGCGGTTTGCACTAGCGGCCTTTTGGACTTGATTGAGTCGAAAATTCGGCGGATGGGTTCTGCGTTCCTGGCCGCCGCTGAATGTTGACCGCACCGTGCCGAGGCAACGGTGAGGTCCATTCTCAAGCAGTCAAGGTTCGATTAATTGCCGCCAATCGGACCAACTTGCTTTCGTTCTTCTTCTTCTTGAATGATGATTCGTGGAGTCACCATCATCATCAGATTGCTCGTCTCACGACCGATACCAACGTTCTTGAACAATCGATTCACATAAGGAATGTTGCTCAAGAAAGGTACGCCTCGTTCGATCCGACGTTCTTGCATTCGCTTGATACCACCCAACAGCACTGTACCACCGTCCGGCACGCTCACAACCGTGCTAACAGTCGTTACTGCCGTGACAGGTTGTTGAATCGTGGTACCAGTCGAAGACGTCTCCAAATCAGGATCGGTATTCGGATTGGTTCCACCACCAATTGAAGACAAGAGATCTTGCAGAAAGCTTGAATTCGTTTGACGGGTCGTTCGCGAACCTTCAAATGTAAACGTTTTCACATCGGTAATCTGCGAAAAGTAAGGGACCATCGAAAGTTTCACAAATCGTCGATCGTCGCTTGTCGTAGCAGAAACATTCATGATCGCTCCCTCTGGAATGATGGAAACGACTGGCTGTTGTGCGACCGCAAAATCACCGACGACAGGAATGACGCTTGTCACGAACGGTCGAGACGAGAAATCGGAGATGCTCGCCGTTTGACCATTGAACATGGTGACCGTTGGCGCTTGCGTCAAGTTCGTTCGTTGATCGCCTTTCGCGGCTTGAATCAAGAAAAACACTTCAATGTCGCTCAAGATTGCAAAACCAAAATTGGCCGCCGATGCTGGATCGAATCCTCCGAACGTCGGAATCGTCGAACCGATACTGTCCTGGCTAAACGGAATATCCAATTGTGCCGTTGGAGTGAATTGCCCCGCGGAACCGTCAGGTCCACGCCCAACAATTACACCGGGATTGAAACGGTCTTGCGATGCCGCTTGGTTCGCCGTCAGGCCGGAGTTGTCATTGATAGCAAAGTCAAAATCGACGCCAATACGTTCAAAGAAGTTATCGCTCAATGTGATGAAGCGAACTTCGACCACGATTTGAACATCGTTCAATTTTCGCAACTGACTAAGTAAGTCTTGAATCTGGTCATGCACTTCTTGAGTTTGTGAGACGATCAAACTTAGGTTATTGACGTAAGGTGAAATCGTACCCTCGCCCTGGGTGTTTTGCCAATCGTCTGGCGCGATTGTCGTTTCAATCAAACTCATCAATGGCTGGAAATCGCGTATCGTAATACCACCCAACTGCGGTGCACCACTGGTCGTGAACATAGGCACCCCACGCTGTGGTCCACCCGATCCGCCATATCCATTGTTCAACGCCATGACAGGTGCCAAGTCGTTACCAAACATTCCAGCACCACCAGGCATTTGTTGTGCCAATGCCAACGCTGAACTTCCACCCATTTGATTCACCGACGGAATTCCGTTCGACGCCAATACAGTATTCTGAGTATTGAATTGCTCGTGCGGCGTGATGAAATTCATTTGGGACGGCGCGTTTGGAGGTGTAACGGGACTAATCAAGTCGCCGACATAGTAGGTCTTCGTTTCCACCTTTTTACGTTGAGCGTCCTTACTAGTTACTTTGATTACTTCATCCTCGACGATGAAAGTCAAACCTACCGAACCGAGCAACACATTCATCGCACTTTGCATTGAAATGGGTTGTGGGAATGATTGATCGATCGAAGTCGTACTTACGTCGACGCTCTCTGCACGCAGGGCAATGTTGTCGTAGTTGATATTCAGGCCCGATTGATAGGCCATTTGATTCATCGCTTCGGACAACGAACCGCGAAACTCGCCTTGGATTTGCTGATTCTTCAGAGTATTCCAAATGCGACGTTCCGTTTCGCTGCGGTACTGACGCAAGCCAAGTTGTTCAAGCCGACTGCTTGACAATCGTTGCCAATCTTCAGCAGGACCAAATTGCACTGGCAAACTCGTATCCATTGGTGTCGCCGCGAGCTCCATATCCCGACCAATGGCTGCCCATTGATTTTGCTCACGAATTTCACCCAAACTTTCCATCGTTTTGGTTCGATTGACCATATTGGACTTAGAAAGTAGCAAGGCAGCGTGTTCCGTGCCTGGGGCAAGGTCAGCGACCTGGCGAGCAATGACCTCTGCCTCACCAAAACGTTCCTGATCCATCAACTTGTTGAAGTCTTCGGTCAGTTGTTGAATTTGTTGTTCAACTTCGTACTTGCGTTCCCTCGTCAACTCGAGAGTCTCCAATCGAGATTGATTTGCTTCATCGTTCATGATTTGAGGCAAGTTGCCTTGGATGAACTTTTGAGCATCATTGATATCGCGATCAATAATTGTCAGCAACGGAGTCATGGCATTGGCCGAAAGATCACTTCCAGCAACACGAGAACGCAGCGAAGTCATGGTTTGCAACGCCTCGCGTGGATCAGTACTCATTAACTTGTCGCATTCGTTTCGCACAGAAAGAACTTCTTTTTGCAGGTTGCGGAAAAGCAGTTGCTCATCGTTTTGCAATCCTGAAAGATCGATTTCTTCGGTGTCTTGTTTTTGACTTGCTGGCACGGTCGCTGATGAAAGCGCAACCAGCTTGTCTTGAATCGCGCGCTGCGTGCCTGGATCCAGTTCGTCTTTGAACGACCAAGCCATCTGGAGGTATTCTCGCGCTTGTGCGTGATCCTCATTGTCCATAGCTGCTAGGCCACTGCGGTACATCTCCATCGCATGCATCGTTGGCTTTGCAGCAACGCCGGAACCCGTTCGCGATGTTTCGTCGTTGAAGCCAACAACAGCATTGTGTGTTTTGTCAGTCGCTGGATCGTAATTCGCGAGTTGAACACTGCTGTCCGATTTCTCTGACATCACAGCGCTGGCTGGAATGACAGCTCCCAGTCCCTTTTGTTTGAGGGCCTTGCTCACGATCATGTCCAATTGCCATGGTCGCGATTCGTTGGTTGCGAAAGCCGAGTCAGGCAGATTGAACGCCTTGGCGTCATTCACCAATCGAGCGGCCTCAGCTCAATTCTCTTGGTCCATCGCCAATTGTGCTTGCGACATTAGTTTCGCAACCTCAGCTTTGGCTGGGTTAACGACAGGCGCCGCGCGTCCAGCTGCGACCTGTGCCAGCAACGCGTCTGGTTTGATCGATGTTGTCGCGAAGTCGACCGGAAACTTTTGGGCCTGTTCGGCTAGGAATTGACTGCCATCCCAATCGCCATAGGCCAGCAAGGCCTGTGATTGTTCAAGCAAGAAATTCGCTGCGCCCATGTTGTACTGGTCCACAGAGCCCGCTTTAGCCATCGTCGCAAGTTCGTTTTGCCGACCAATCAAGGCCGTTACGATTTCTGGTGAATCCGGTTGACCCTGGAAGTCCACGCCCGATTTCCTGGCTGCTTCCACCATGGATTGAGCTGTTGCAATGTCACCTCGCGCTAACGCACGACGTGCCTCAAGCAACTCCTTCGAGGGCTGCATGTGAACGGCAGGTGGTGTTGCAGCACCAGTCGATTTCTGAGCCGCCAATTTGCCTTGTAGTGCTGCAAGTTGCTCTCGGACACTCGGTGGCAATGCTGTTTCGGATTGGCAAAGGGCTTCGGCAACCTGCAAACTCTTTGCAGCTTTGTCCCATTGCTGTTGTTGCATCAATGCTTCCGCATCGCGCAACCAACTGTTTATTTTTTCGGGTGCAGTATTAGACTGCCCCTGTGCAAACGCTTGTGGCGTTTGGGCGTTCGCAGGGATAGCGACGGAGCCAATAGTGGCAACCGCAATCAATCCAGCGGACAAAAATCGGAGTCGAAATAACTCGGAGACTCTCACGCAATTCTCCTTTAGACGTGACGCTTTTACTCAATCAAGTTAACGCTTTCTGTGGACGTAAGACTTGCAATGCAAATCATACAGCCATGCTTGCTTGAATGACCTTTTGAGACCTTTCAAGTGGACAAACGTGCTCGCAATACCCAATGCGCAACACGCCTACCAAGTCCGCAGACAACGTACGGCATTTCTTTAATCGGCGAACAATTAGGGTTGGGAAAAGTAAGGGTCAAGGTCAATGGACAAAATTGGCAAGAAAATCGGATTACATTGACTTTGAGTGCTATCGTTTCGCATAAGACAGTAAAGTTGGCAAGGCAGGGAGGATTTGACGGCAATTTTCGAGATTTAGTAGTTTCACAATTTGCTGCACCAAAATCGATTGCCAGAACAGCATTCTTATTCGGTATCGAAGCCCTTACACCATAGAAAGCTTGGCTTGACTTGTTAAATTGGTTTCGAAATATTCAACGATAGTCAAATCGACCCTTCTACGACGCCATTCATGATGAGCTTGCTCAACCAGAATTGCCTTAACAGAATAGCCCCAACAAGGAAACGAAATGTTCAAAGCACTTGGAAACTTAGGCAACATGGCTGGCATGATGAAACAAATGCAGGAAATGGGTGGCAAGATGGAAGCCCTCTCCGAGCGTCTCAAAAATGAACGCGTTCGTGGCGTCGCTGGCGGCGAAATGGTGATCGTCGAGGCCAATGGCTTGGGACAAGTTTTGAAGGTGACGATTGATGCGGCGATTCAGTCAGAAGGCGATTGGGAAATGGCGCAAGACCTTTTGCCAGCAGCAATCAACGACGCGATTGCGAAGGCAAAACAAATGCACGCCGATGCGATGCAAGAACTGACGGGGGGCATGGACCTGCCAGGACTTGGCGAGGCCCTCAACAAATTTGGGATTGGTAACTAGTTTATCGCCAACGAGCCGTTCCAAGGTACCGCTTGCAGGCGTGCAGCCTCCGTTATCGCGATTTGAGCTTGAGTATCGTTCGCCAGGCAACGTCAGGCGTTTCGGACACAAGGATGGCCCTGCCGTTTCGAACATCCAGTTTCTTGAAGTCCGCTAGTTGATCCAAGGAACCATTTCGTGCAACCCAGTCGGTCAACAATTTGCGTTTAGCCTCGCAAGACTCTTGCGTTTCCGACTTCGGATTATCAGACCAAATTACTTTACCACCAACTGCTGTCCAGAGTTCGTAGGGCCACAATGCGTCAGAATATTTTTCCGGCCAATTCACAACAGAACTTATTCCGAGCTCATGCGCCACCGGATTGATTTGCTCGGCGACGAGTGCAGCGTCAATAACCCTGGGGTCGGGCCAACGCGCCCAATCCTCGAGACCATTTTCAACCGGGCGATCAACAAAGATTCTCAAACAACTAGGCTCAGGTTCCACAACCTTGCCAGCGTAATTTTCTATGACTGGACCACTTGAGCTTGATTCACGAAATCGACCAGGGATGATGACGCCGTCCGCATCCACCAATTTTGGCGCCTGGACGATTGTTTCCACGATCGCGATTGGGCTTCGATACGTGAGATCCGCCTTAATTCCAACGGCATTTTTTTCCAATCGATCAATGTGTTTTACAAAGGGCCATGCCGCCAATTCGACTGCAATTTCACTGATCAATTGGGGCTCAAGCAAGCTGTGCGTGTTGTTGGCAAGCGTACCCTTGAGTTTTGCATTCAGATCAACATCAATCCATGCGTTTACTGGCGTCAAAGTCACGGTATCTGCCGTTACTCGATAG
>JAHEAM010000314.1 GCA_024642765.1 Planctomycetaceae bacterium | reverse complement strand
AGAACGCGACGAATGCCATCACTCGCGTTTCCCTCAACAACCAAACATTGTTGATCTAAATTTTCGGTCTCTATGTCATAGACGTAACATTGTGTAACGACTCCATCGCTGTGAAGTTCGGCGTTGTACCACTGGGCTGAAAGTCTTGATGTTTGGGATGCTGCATCACGTTGCCACTTGATATTCCATGGCTGACGCTCCTCAACATATTGCCCCGCCATCTGGTAACTCAAATAGAGTTGCCCATGGTCTTCATATGATTCCGCATTTCGGTAGGCCAATTGCATCGATTCAAATATCTGTTGCGCCGAGAGTCCATCGGAGAATTCCGGCGATGTGTCGCTCGCTTGGGTACGTTCGACATTCGCATCTTGGCAACCGAGACAACAAACGAGCGTGATGCATGTGAGGCAGGACGTGACCCAACTGAATTTTGACATAGCTTTGAACAAGAAACGGATGAATGTAAATAAAGGCAGCACCTAAAGTCACCTTTCTGACTTCATGGCCAAGGGCCGAGCCCAGCATCGGGATCTTACATCAAAGCGAAATATGCGGTAAACGTCGATTATTCGAGGATTTTGAAGATCACCCGAGAAATGGCCACCAAGACAGTGGCCCATGAGGTATTCGAAACCCTAAACCCGATGGCTTGGAATCGAGCAGGCACTCACTTTGCCGGCCACCGATAAGACAATCGGCAATCAATATTCGTAAATCGCAATCTTGGGATTATCGCTCTAGCGGCCAAAGAATTTGTCTAGCGAGGCCCCATCTGCAGTTACGATGATGCGGTCGCCGGATAGAACCTGATAGTCTTGCTCGAACTTTATCATCTTCTTTCCAGGTTGAAATTCGCAAGCCAGTTTCAGCATTTGACCTGACTCAGGTACCATGCGATGAAGGTCAACGGTGACCGCGCCGAATTGCTTGATGGCTCCGGCGGCTTCGAGTGCACTTTGGACCGTTGTCTGTTTCGTAACTGAACCCGTGTACGTTTCTCCCGAACCCATCGGCGATACCTTGACCACTTGATATTGCCCGTTAGCTGCTGCCGACTCGGTTGGAATTTGCTTTTGTCCGAAGGGTGCCATGGCAGTGCACCCAGTCATTGCAACCGTGATGGCAATGAAAAGCAACGAGATTTTTAAAACCGATTGTGAGGCATTCATAAACGTCATCCCGTTCAATAGCGCGTTAAATTCGTCCTAGCCCCCCTAGTCATTAAAGTGATCGACGTCCTAGCCCGCAAACTTGAACAAGAACATCCAAATTTCGAAAACGCTAGCGTTGCGAGCGATCGCTATACAGTTCCTCGAAAGAAAGTTCGTGGCCGCAAGACCTTAAAATTTCTACAGCGTTGTCCAAATCATGCTTTTTGATCAAGACGTAATCCGTATCAAAAGTCGATAGCGCAAAAATTGGAATTGCGGCCAATGCCAGGGGCTGAATGATCGCTGCCAGGATTCCGGTCAGGTCAAATGGGAATGGACCTTCGGCCTCAATCGCAAGCCACCCCGGCTCGTTCTTGAACTGAGGGGGAACGAATGCTGACTCGCAAACAACAGACAATTCGCTGTTGGTTCTCATCAAAGAATATAGCCTGGATGCTAATACCCAATTGGGAATCTCCAAATCGACTGGCAATTAGCAGACACTCAGAGCAAGTGCACGGACCTGAAGTTTTAGTTTGGGAGGCATTGCATTTCTTCTTGGCCAAACTTTGATCATCAACTTTTTTTCATGACAAGTCCCGACAAGACCAAACCGAGGATCAAGCCCGCGACGCACACGCCGACGAAGGGCCAAGGTGCGGCGAAGGACTCGAAGGTCGAATTGAGAGACATACCGAATACGCCGCTCAAGGTCGCAAGTGGCAAAAACAATGCCACTAACCAATTGAGGCGATGCGAGGCAGCTGCCATATCCAAACTGGCAGTCGCCTGCTGTTCGGCTCGACGTGTTTGCATCATTTCCATCGCGTTGTGCGTTGCATCGTAAAGTAATTCTGATGTTCGCGAAATGTCATACGCTTGATCGCGAAGGTTAATGATATCGCGGTCCTTTGGAAATAGTCGCCGGGCTTCCTCTAGGACTTGATTCAAGTGGCCAATGGTCCGCTTGAGAGGTGCGATTTTATCCAGTACATCAAAGTACTCTTGGGCCGTCTGCGCGACGTCCTCAAGTTGGTCGCAACGATCTACGACTTTGCCAAATTCTTCGAGGTGACTGTTGAGGGCAACCAATCCGTTGCCATTTGCTGTCGACATCCATTCACCATCTGGCTTACGCCAAAACAATCTGGCCTGGCGAGTAGGTTCGTCGGGATTGGGAGGAGCATGTGCGACAATCAACAGATGGCCATCGGCCGTAAATAGCCGTTGGCGACCGGGTCGATCACCCAATCGACTACGGAATTCTTCGGGCACATCCCAATTGTGGGGAATCAATTTTTGGACTTTCATAAACTCATTTCTGTAAAACTAAAAAACTGGCCTAAATGGCCATTCGTTGGATTCAGGATACGAGCATTCAGTGATTTGCTATTGTAAACGGCAGCGAGGCGGTCGGGCGAGCGAGCAAGCGGCGAAAGAAAAGAAACTTGGCTGGCGTCGAAATGGGCCAGGAGTTTTGCTACGATGCCCGAGAAGCTGAAAGGAAAACAGTGTTCAATCATTACAAGTAAATTCGCAGTCTCTGGTCGAATATTGTTACGACACATGAAAAAAAGTTTTTGGCTAGACAAAACGGTTGTGGTCACCGGCGGTTCTAAAGGACTTGGGCTCGAGTTGACCCGTCAGTTTGCGAATAGCGGTGCTCGAGTTTTCGTGATCGCTCGAAATCAGGCCTTATGGACTGAAGTTCAAGCCCAAAACGCGTTAGACCAAGTGACCTTTGCTCAAGCTGACGTGACAGATGCAGGTGAAACGAAAAAGGTGATCAGCAACATCGTTACGGAATCGGGCGGCATTGATTGGTTGGTCAATAATGTAGGTGTCTCAACTCGCATCGCAATCGAATCCGCTACTAGCGAACCATTTCTCGAATTGATGAAAATTAATTTTGCGTCGACGGTGAATTGCACTCAAGCGGCATTGGCGTCGTTGCTTGAACGGCGCGGTGGCGTCATCAATATCGCAAGTCTTGCGGCCAAGACGCCGTGGCGATTCGTGGGTCCTTATGTGACCAGCAAGGCAGCCGTGGCCGCGTATTCAGATCAATTGCGTTTTGAATGCCAGGGATTGTCAACCGTTTTGGCGGTTTATCCGGGGCCTATTCGACGTGACGACGGCGGCAAACGTTATTCGGCAGACACCACAGACCTACCAAGTGGCGCGGCTGAACCAGGAGCAGGCGCTCGTCTCAAGGGTCTAGATGCAAGTTTACTCGCAAAAGAAATTCTTCAGGCAGCGGAGCGGGCAAGGCGAGAATTGATCCGGCCTCGCAAAGCAGCCTGGCTGTTTCGACTATCCTGCCTTTCGCCTCGACTTGGTGATTGGCTGCGCAACCGATTTAGCAAATCCTAATCGCTGACGTCTTGGACTTGGCCGCTCTAGATATAGGTCAATTTGATGTATTAAAGCGCGCAGCGGCTAACACGACACTTCAATCGGCGGCGACTCCTCCAAAGCCTAAGTCCTGAAAATACTATTCGGATAAGCCAATGATTGAGCGTTCGGCTACTTCAATTGCGACCGAACGACGGCAAGAGCCAGATGAGATTCTGCACATGGTAAAGAATCGATCACTTACTGAAACAAAATAAAAAGGCCCGCAATTCGTTCCGAATGCGGGCCTTATGAATTGTCCGGTTGCAAACAGCGATCTGTTCAAGGCGTCTGACTTACGCCAATTAATCGGCAACAGACTAGCGTTTTTTCTTTTTGGCTTTGTCCGGAGCTTGATATTTTTCGCCGAATTTCTTGCGGAATTTTTCGACGCGTCCCATGGAGTCAACGAATTGTTGACGGCCCGTATAGAAAGGATGCGAAGCGCTCGAGATATCAACATAGAATACCGGGTATTCCTTGCCGTCTTCCCACTTGAGCTTTTCGTTTGTGCGAATCGTCGATTTGGTCAAAATGGCAAAGTCAGCCGTTTTGTCCTTGAAAATGACGGGTCGGTAGTCGGGATGAATTTTGTCTTTCATGATCACTGCCTGATTTTTTTGCAAATTTGAAACCGCATAGTCTAGCTGCCATCTGTTTTTTCGTCAACGCACGCAAAAAAATGAAAAATTGCACCTTTCGACAGCCAAAATTCTCTTCAATTGCGGAAGAGTCATTTTTTTGCGAGCTGGTTGACCAACTGCCTTAACTCCCGGGGGTCGTAGGCTGGCGCGGTTTTCACTCGCATCAAGGGCATTTTTGCCGATTCAAAGGCATGTTCGACGAATGCATCCCGTTCCATCCGATCAGGACGGTCATGAGACCGATCGTCCAACTCAATAGCCAATTTTGGTTCAAGGGTACCAGGGTCGCACAAAACAAAATCAACATGTTTCGCGAGGATTTTATTGAGCCACGTCCGTTTGTTTTTGATATTACTTTCAACGACTAGCAAGTCGGCGATACGCACCATGGCAAAAATCAAATAGTCGTCCTGAATGGCTTTTTGCAGTTGCCGAAAAAATTTAACTTCCGTTTGCGTCATAATGCGCGAACGCGCTTGATACGGCAATCGGCGTTGACCACTATATAGTCGCGCTAATGCAAGACCCGCAATAATAATGGCGGCAATGACCAAGAATGGCCAGTAGCTGCTCAAGGTATCCAGCATGCTCAATGTTACTTTTTTTGCTCGTGTTACTTGTTTTTGATGTTGTAGCGTTTGAGTTTACGGTCGAGCGTCGAGCGTTCGATGCCCAGGATCGTAGCCGCACGACTCTTGTTCCATTCCGTAGCGTGTAGCGTGGCTTCAATGTGCTGCGCTTCGACCTCCTCTAACGATCTTTGTTGGTAAGAACTGTACCGCATTTGGGGTAAATCCATTTGCGATTCGCTGGCGGTAGTTAGATTTGTCAACGCGAGGTCATCGACGTCAATTACTTCCGAGCGTGTT
>JAHEAM010000313.1 GCA_024642765.1 Planctomycetaceae bacterium | reverse complement strand
CGCGATTGTTTTTTGATTGATTCTCAGGCAAGGGTTGCTCAAACAAGCTCTATTTGATTCTCGCGAACTAGCGCCGGCACAGCGCTTGCATTTACATGTTGTAATATCTCGATACGTTAATATTAATTCCGCCAACCTATCACTTAAACCGACTTTGGAAAATTCATCATGAAGCGACTATTGATCCTTGGGGCGGGCACAGCCGGAACGATGATGGCCAATCATCTGGCCAGGAAGCTGGATTCCGACGAATGGTCCATCGCCATTGTCGATCAAGAACAAGAACACTATTACCAACCGGGATTTTTGTTTTTGCCCTTTGATATTTACAAACCGAAGCAAATCAAAAAGCCGATCGAGAAGTTTATTCCTCGCGCCGCCGAGTTGATCCAGTCTGGCATTGACCGCATCCTGCCCGAGGAAAACAAAGTTCAACTGATTGACGGCGCGCAATTGGATTACGACATCTTGATCATCGCAACTGGAACGAAAATCGCTCCGCAAGAAACCGCGGGTATGCTTGGCTCTGGTTGGCGTGAAGACGTTTTTGACTTTTACACCTTCGAGGGCGCGAAAGCGCTTCGTGACAAATTGCGAGAATGGAAAGGCGGAAAACTGGTTGTCCACATCTGTGAGATGCCGATCAAATGCCCTGTTGCTCCGCTGGAATTCGCGTTTCTCGCAGATTCTTTTTTTATGGAAAAAGGAATGCGTGACGAAGTTGATATTACGTTCGTTACACCGCTAAGTGGAGCGTTTACAAAACCCAAAGCCACCGAAGCGTTGGGTTACTTGCTCGAAGAAAAGAACATTCACATCGTCAGTGATTTCGCGATCGAGCGCGTAGACAATGAGGCGAAGAAGATCGTTGACTACGGCGGTCAAGAAGTCCCCTACGACTTGCTCGTTACCGTTCCCACCAACATGGGCGACGCGTTGATCGCTCGTTCAGGGATTGGCGACGAATTGAATTTTGTGCCAACCAACAAGGCGACTTTGCAAACGACTGTGAAAGACAACATCTTCGCATTGGGTGATGCAACCAACCTGCCAACTTCTAAGGCCGGTTCAGTCGCGCATTTCGAAGCGGAGATTCTGACCGAAAACATTGTGCGTTACATCGAGGGCCAACCGCTGAAGGAAGAATTCGATGGCCACGCAAACTGTTTTATCGAAACGGGTCACGGGAAGGCCTTATTGATTGACTTCAACTATACACATGAACCGGTCGAAGGCACGTTCCCTTTTCCAGGACTTGGACCGTTGCGTTTGCTCAAAGAGAGCCGCATCAATCATTACGGCAAAATGGCCTTTCGCTGGGTGTATTGGAACATGTTGTTGAAAGCGCAGCATTTACCGTTCGTTACACCAACAATGTCCGAGAGTGGAAAGAATTTTGACTAATGGTATTTCTTAACCCATTGATCTGAGGAAAAAACGATGAACGAATTAACTACTGATAATAAAAACAACCTTGCTCGCAATGAAGAAGGCTATTTGCTTGACTTTTCGCAGTGGACGCCAGAGGTTGCTCAGCAAATCGCAAACGAAGAAAAGATCGAATTGACCGACAAGCATTGGGAAGTTATTTCCTTCCTGCAAGATTGTTATCGCAAATCCATGGCACTTTCAATTCGTACATTTGGCAAAGGAGGACCGGTTTCGATCAAAGAACTCTACGCATTATTTCCCAACGGCCCGTTAAAGCAATCGACGAAGATTGCCGGCATCCCTAAACCCGCAGGTTGTGTATAAACATGAACGACTCTACTCAATCGACCACACTGGAATCAATAACCGAAGCCAAGCAATCGCCAGCGTCGATCAAGAAAATGATGCTGATCCTGTCGAAGGCAACTTTAGACAACGTCTATGCATGCTTTATCTTGGCAAACGGGGCGAGAATGGAAGGGATCGAAGCGGAAATTTTCTTTACCTTCTTCGGCCTGGAGGCGATTAAGCAAAAATCATTAGAGCATTTACATGTCGCGACAGTCGGCAATCCGGCGTTGCATATCCCGACAATGCTAGGTGGATTGCCTGGCGTCGAAGCTCTCGCGTCTAAAGCCATGAAAAAAGAGATGGAAAAACTGGACATCCCCGGCGTGCAAGAGTTTCTCGAAATTCTTTCAGCCTCAGGAGTGAAACTTTGGGCCTGCAAGCTGGCTATGGACATGTTTCATTTGACCGAAAAGGATTTGTTTAAAGAAATCGCTGGCGTCTTGACTGTCGGCCAGTTTTACGATCGAGCCAAAGGAGACCACACTCACATTTTGTTCATTTGAAAAATCAAAAAGGGAAGAGTAAGGTCTCTGCCGGAAGAACACCTCCCCATGAAAGCTATCGCGAAAACAGGAATCCATACTTATGAAAATCCAACAGATTCATCACGTAGCCTATCGTTGCAAAGATGCGAAAGAAACCGTCGAGTTTTATTCGAAATACCTCAATATGGATTTCATTCTCGCCATTTCCGAAGACCGCGTGCCATCCACTAAAGAACCTGACCCTTACATGCACCTGTTTCTCGATGCAGGAAATGGAAACATCCTAGCGTTCTTCGAATTGCCCAACTCACCAGAAATGGGACGCGACGAGAACACGCCCAAGTGGGTGCAACACATCGCATTTCAAGTCGAAAATGTCGATGCTTTGATGCTGGCCAAGCAAGAATTGGAATCTGCGGGTATCGAAGTCGTCGGACCAACTGATCATGGCATTATTAAATCAATCTACCTGTTTGACCCAAACGGACACCGCCTCGAATTGACGACTGTGACAGCAACAAAAGAACATTTGAAAAAGCTGGATGAAGTCAAATGGGAAATGCTCGAAGAATGGACCAAATCCAAGGCAACCGTCAAACAAGCCGAATGGTTGCACTCAGGCGAATTTGCTAAAGGCACCGCTTCGCACTAATAACAACCGCAAGGCTGGCATCTCTGGTACAACCCAATTTCCTTCTCGGCTTCATCGGAAGTCTTCCCAGCAAATTGCGGAAGCGTGCCGCCCGGCATGAAATTCACGAAAAAGATATCATCGATGCCCGCCGTAAATTTCATGATGGCTAGGTTCTTGCCGGACCCACATTCAAAGAAGGGGCGAGCCTTGGATCTGTTGTATAAACGGGAATACGGCACTAAGTTATCGCACCCTCACTACAACCGGCCTATGATCGCTAGTTCGTTCATCGTCTGGAAAGTCGCCATCGGTCACAAGAACGCTGCAAGTCGCCCCCCAGTTCTTTACTGAACCTGTCACGAAAGCACCATCAAAAATCGAATCGGCATAATCGTCAACGCCATCTTTGTTTCGGTCGGCCCAGTTCGAATCAATCATCGGATCAGGTTTTACCCAACTCAACACATTGTCGCGAACCAACTCGGTGAAACTGGCATTACCCTTAGCCGTTGAAAAGTCGTAATCATAGTTCCAGTCACCAATCAAAATTGCACCCTGTTCTCGGCACCATTCCCGAAGTCCTTGCGCCTGCTGGTTTCGAATTTCCTCGTTGTCCCTGGCTTGGTGGACGTTGATAACCCAAAAACGGCTGCCCGTTTTCTTGTTGGTCAACAGTGACATCAATGGTGATCGGTGGTTTCCTGGATTCACCACGAAGCCGAACAGCTCATTAGGCTCCCGATGTTCAATGAGTAGAAACCGCTTCCTGTCGAATAGGATCATCAACCTATCATCGCGGCCACTTGCACCAATAATCGAATCCCAACCTTTGAGCGACTCACAGTAGAGATTAAACGCCTTAGGATCAACTTCCTGCAGAACGACAATTGAAGCGTCTGTGGTTTGAACATGCGACACCAGTTGCTTAGCAATAGTCGCCGGATCGCTGCCACCGGATTCTGTGTTCCAACTTAGAATCGAGAACCCTTGAGACAATTCCTCTACGCCATCAGTCGCTGGCTTGCTTGGTGTTGGTTGTGACTGCCGTTGCGCATCACATCCGACGATTGTGATTATCAAAAAAAGAATGGCTGAGAATCGCATTTTGGGCCTTATGAATGGCTTTAGTTTTGGTGCTAAACGGCAGCGATAGAACACGATTTTTGCTTGCAGACGGATTTGCAATTCGACTGAATACTCTTCATTCGTCGCCCCCCATAAACTGTTTCCAACCAGCAACAAATCCGGCAATGATTACTCACCAGGCCTCGATACATTAGCTGTATCCGCAATCTTACGGAGCCGCACTCGAATATGTCCAGCAGTTTCTTTCGTTAGCGATCCTGACTTTCATTCCAGCAGTTTTTGTGACAGTTTGTTTGTACGCGTCGGCAAAGTGAAATTGGTAGATCGTAGGCTTAATGAGTGTATTCATTTCAGGCCTGTGTTTCTAGCACCGAAAGTTTGGCCTGTTGTTAGTGCTCGCAATGAAAAATGTCAGGCGAACCGCCGTAATCGAAGGAGTCATAACAAGACTCCACGCCATTACAGCGGTCCATCGTACCGATCGTGTAATTAGGAGGAGCGGAATACCAACAATCTCCTATGCCCGATTTCGTGTCTTTACCATTTCCGAATTCAACAGCGAGGCTGTCCCCTTCTTAACCAGATTGGCGGCTTCCAAATCATAGAAGGCTTTACCCAAACCAAGCGAGTGCAAGTGTGCTGTGAAGCGTTTTAAGCGCACCGCCTTCAGACTTGCCGCCCTCGCCGGATTACGACTTGCTAACAAATAGTCTTTTTCGGCCAACCATCGATTAAGTACCGCCTGCAGATCGTCTCAAACGCCGAAATAGAAAAGCTACCGCTGAAACTTCTTTACCTACTGTCCGGAAGCGTGAGCGATTAACAAAAAACCTGGGAGCATTGTGGGCTTTTTTGCCTGTTCCGTTTTTTTGGCAAGGCGTGTAGAATTATGGCGGTTCATGCGTGTGTCCTTAACCTGTCAACGTGTGGACTTGCCGCCAGCAAATAACGTTTGCATGACGGTTTTTTTACCCCGCTTTGGATGTAGCCTACACCAGCCAGAAGTACGAAAAACTTCAAACGGGTGTAGTCGCGGGTGTAGTCTTGATTCCACTGAGTCATGGCGAGCCTTGCAACCAGCAGAAAACACCATAAAAACGGGCAAAAAA
>JAHEAM010000312.1 GCA_024642765.1 Planctomycetaceae bacterium | reverse complement strand
ATTTTCAACTGAACGGACAGATTCTTGGGAAACTGAAATTACCGACACTCGTGGTTCAAGAGGGAGGCTATCGAACGCGAACTCTCGGTCGAAATGCGAGGAGCTTTTTTGAAGGCCTCGTCGGAGAAATCCACAATGAGTAACGAAGCGAATCTCACCCCCGCAAACGACGTCACATGGCGTCGGATGACGAAACACTCGGACGTAGCAACTATTCGTCATTTAGTCGAATCCACAGACTTCTTTCGCAATGATGAGGTCGACGTTGCGGTTGAATTGGTTGAAGAACGGTTATCCAAGGGCGATTCGTCGGGCTATAACTTTATCTTTGCCGAAGTCGCAGGACGTGTTGTCGGTTATGCCTGTTTCGGGCCGATCGCATGTACCGTCGGCGGATACGACCTATATTGGATAGCTGTTGTACAGAATGAACAACGTGCAGGTCTTGGCAAACGATTAGTCCGTGAGGTTGAAAGGGATATCGCTCAACTCGCAGGCAGGCACATCTACATTGAAACGTCTGGTCAACCGAAGTACGCACCGACGCGAGCGTTTTACGAACGATGTGGCTATTCTATCATTGCAACAATCCCAGATTTCTACGACATAAATGACGATAAAGTCATCTGGCGCAAGGTCTTGGATTTTCGATCGAAAACGAGGCGGGAGACAAAGTAAAACTCCGTAAAAAAACTTCAGGACCAAATTGAGGTGACAGAGGAGACGCCGTCGCGTCTAGGTCTACTGCTCAATCAATCCGCATCTCTTTTGCAACTTTTCAATTCTTCAAACTAGTTTACTGCAACCGCGTGTTGGTCGCCGTGGCCTTTTTTCGTTCACGCTATGGCCTTGAGACGTTCTCCTTGTGAAAACGTCGCCTTAAAGACCTTTGTCTTTTAGACGTTTGCGTCGTTCTTTATCGTGTGCGCGTTTTGATTCCGGGTCCAGCTCGGCTTCGACTCTATTTTTCTTTTGCGCTTCGATGGCGTCACGAATTCGATCGAAGAATCCACCTGGCGTTTTTCCGGAGTCTTCCGTTTTTCGTGGTTTAGCGTCAAGAGTCATCACGGCACTTGATGCGTTATCACCAATGGATTGTTTGATCGAGTTAATCTTATCTTCCGACATCTGTGGTTTTGGCAACAACTTGCGTTCGAGAATGCCCCAAATGCTGGACGTAATAAAGTAGATACAAAGACCTGCGGGAACTTTGAAAAACATCACGCCCATGAATATCATCATGAACGACATCATTTTCTGAGCGAGTTTTTGTTGATCGTCCGTTGGTGGCGGCGTGAATAATTTTTGTTGAACCAAAAACAACGCGATAGTGATTAATGGCAAAACATTGAAATAGGGGCCGAGCCATCCTGATTCCGAACCGAGGAACGCGGGCATCCATTCCTTCCAATGAAACAACTGATCGGGAGCTGCCAAATTGGAACACCACTGCATGCCCGGCAACAACGGCTGATCGCGCAAGGCAATGTCAACCGAAAGACCTCGGTACAACCCAATAAAGATCGGCAATTGCAAGAACATCAACAAGCAACCGCCTGCAGGATTGTACTTGTGGCGGCGGAACAAGTCCTTTTGAGCCTGAGCGCGCTTCTCAAAATCGTCTTTGTATTTGTCAGCAATTCGCTTCATCTCGGGTGCCAACAATTGCATCATCTGTGCATTCTTCGCAGCGCGACGACTGATTGGAAGCATACAGAGCCTCACCAGTACTGTCAGCAAAATGATGGCAATTCCATAGCTGAATTGAAACGTCATGTTATAAAACAGCCACAACAACGAACAAAGGAACTTCGAAAACATCGCAAACCAACCGTATGTCAAGTTGTCTTGCAAGCCATACTGATTCAGAAGCGCCTTTTGCTTGGGACCAGCAAAAATCTGAAAGGACTGGTCGTAACTTTCGTTTGCCGATACGTTGACTTGACTGAAAAGCATAAAGGTCGTGTCGACTTTGCGATGTAATTTCTTTTCTTTTGGAATCCTGTCTGAAGCCACGCGTGCAATCGCACTATAGGAGCGAAAAATTTCTTCGCTATTCGTCGGTACCTTTGTTGGAAGCAAGGCAATATCGAAATATTGCGTGTCTACGCCGAGGTAGCGAACTTCTTGAAACTTGGGCTCCATCCGGTTATTCTCGGGTGGGCTGATTGTGAAGAAAATTTGTGGATTTGTTTTGAGGGAGTCAGCGACAATTTCAGGACCGCCATCGAATCGATAGGGAATTCCGTTTGTCGAAGTCACAATATCACGCGCTCCGGCCAGGTAACCGATGGCCGAGGCACGACCGTGAATCTTGTTTTGATACCACCAGCCCTCAGTTGTTGCACCCGTTGGTCCATCGATCTGAACGCCAAGTCCCTCGATTGCCGTCGCACCTTGATTCTCAATCAACAATTGGAAATCAACGTGAAACGTGCGCGAGTTCAGATCCTTTGAATCTTCTGGTTTTAGAATTGGCAGGCTAAAACGTTTCCGAACCGTAATCGGCCCACTCAAGCCTACCGCGGTCAACTTCTCGTTGGAGATTTCATAGCTGAACTCAACACCTTCGGCCTCGGCTGACTTGAATTTTTTGGATTGCCATTCGCCAGTCATCATTCCGGAGTCAACAACTTCCCAAGCCAACGTATCGGTCTTGCCAAGGAGTTGCATAAGAAAACTGGGCGGGCTCGAAACGCCTTCTTCCACGAAGTTGATTTCATCCTTAATGATTTCAAGTGGCTGGTCCGTTAACCGAACACTCTTATTTTGAATTTGCTGATCGCGCTCAATTCGCACGGCAACTTCTTGCGTGGCTTTCGTTTTGCGAATTTGGTTTAGGAAATCGTCCACACTCGTGATCGGTTCGTCATTGAGCGCCCGGATGATGTCGCCGGAAGTAATCCCTGCCAAATCTGCCGGTGTGCCGTTACCGACCACTCCAACTCGGACGCCATCAGGCGTATCGGTTAGTTCGAGTTGGCCAATGTATCCACCAAAATGCTCTAAGTCGCGATAGGCAAGCCGCCCGTTTCGATCGCGAGCATTCAACTCGACACGAACAATCGCAGCGCCTTTGGTCGAAAGAGTGACCAGGTAACGAAACTCGCCAGCCGGGTCGAGGGAACCAAGGCTCAAGAGTTGTTCGGCAGTTAGTTTCGGCGAAGCAAGTTTTGTTTCGAAACTGGGATCCACAGCGATCGTCACAGTGTTGTCGACCACGGCCTCGTTGGGATCGGCCGAAGGTTTGGCCTCTTCTTGAATTGCCGATACGGATCCGACGTCTTGTTGACCCTTTTCCGGTGGCGCCGAATCTTGGGTTGCCGTCTCTTCTTGCACGATTGATTCAATGCCAATCGCATAGCGATCGCCGCGGCCGATGAATGCGAAGAGAGCAAGCAATATTACGGTTCGAATTAACAAGCTTGTTCTGATTTGGAATCGTTCCACAGTCCAGAAATCCTCAATTTAGGAATAACGAGCGGAAAGCCCGCAAATGATTTGGCGAAAGAAAGTCGAATCGATCAATTGTCGATATATCGACGTTCTTGCAAAGGGGGAAAAACAGAGCCAAATAGTAGCATGCAGATTTACTATTTGCCTTCGAGCAGGCGATGTCCGAGAAAATCGTCCAATTCTGGAATCTGAACAATTTTCTCGCAGGTTCGCTCGGCCTCATATTCGACGCGATGAAATTGGATTTGCGATCCATCAAGCGTTACGTAACAGCTCCTTCGATCTCCGTCTCTTGGTTGACCGACGCTCCCAACGTTGACCATAACTTTCTGGTCACCGAGTTGATAAATGAAATCGATTTCGGTCGGAGCGTAAAATCGACACGACTCAGTAAATACGCCAGGTACATGCGTGTGGCCTTGGAAACAATACTTCTGAATAAAGCTGAAAATGCGTTCGATTTTCCGCTGATTGTAAATGTCTTCAGGGAACACATATTCATTCAGCGGACTTCTGGGCGAGCCATGAACGAACATCACATCGCCATCGCGATAAGTTCTGGGCAGTCTCGCGATGAAGTCCCAGCGTTCTTGAGCCCCTTCGATCGACGTGTCTTCTAATTGATGGCGTGTCCAAAAAATTGCTTTCTCAGCACCGCTACTGAACCCATCCGGGTCAAAAAGTGCTCCGTTATCATGATTTCCCAGAAGCGAAAGCGAAAGTTGTCTGGCTCTATCAACGCACTCGCGCGGATTAGGGCCATACCCAACAATGTCGCCCAAGCAGTAAATCGAGGTAATATTTTGGCTGGCGATGTGCGAAAGCACCGACTCCATCGCCTCGATGTTGCCATGGATGTCACTGATTATCGCGATCTTTTGGTCAGCCAGGGTCATTTTTCTTTCGGGGGGATTGCGTTTAGCGACCTGTGACGAGTCGTTCACCTAACATGTTATCTAGCGCAGCAATGTCATGAATCTTTTTTCGAGTTGTTTGAACATCGTATTCTATCCGATTGAAGGTCACTGTCATGGCATCCGTATCGATAATCACGTAGCAGGCGCGTGGATTATCATCTCGCGGTTGGCCTACGCTCCCAACGTTGACCATGACTTTGTTGTCGTTTAATCGATAGACACCGTCGAGTGATTCAGGCGTCAAGAATTTTCGTTCTTCGGTAAAGACGCCTGGAATATGCGTATGCCCTTGGAAACAATATTTGTCGACTCGCTGAAATAACGACTTCAATCGTTCCGGCTCAAAAACGTGCTCCGGAAAAACGTATTCGTTAGTCGGATCGCGTGGACTCCCATGCACAAACAAAAATTCGCCCTCGTCATGGCGTCTGGGAAGCTCGCCTAAGAAGTCCCAACGCGCATCGCTTTGGTCAGGGTCATTGCGATCGTTCTCCAGCTGCTCGCGAGTCCACATGATAGCGCGGAAGGCGACGGGATTGAAACCCGGCGGATCAAACAATGCTGCTTGATCGTGGTTTCCCAAGATCGTCATGTCAGCCTTGGCCATCACGGTGTCCAAATAGAGAAGCGGATCAGGGCCATAGCCAATGATGTCACCCAAGCAGATAAGTTGGTCCACATTTTGGCCTTGGATATGCGCAAGAACAGCTGTGAGCGCCTCGAAGTTGCCATG
>JAHEAM010000311.1 GCA_024642765.1 Planctomycetaceae bacterium | reverse complement strand
AGTGCGTTGTTCGAGACGTTGTTTCGTCACCGTGTAACTAAATGGAACTTTTTCGGTTTCATTCCGGAATACGGTATAGGGAACTTGAATTGTGACAGGATTTGGGCACCAAACTTTCTCGCAAATCGTCCGCGTTGTTGGACAACAAGCGGTTTCGCCGCAATCACCTTCGCAACACTCACTTTCGCAAACGGTTCGCGTCACGTCCTGCCAGTATCCTTGGTCCTGGCAAACCTGACGAATCCGTTGTTCGGGAATTCGATGAATAACCGTTTGAGCGCATTGTTTCGTTTCTTGGTAGGGAACCATGACCGTATACTGCTGCACGACGTCTTCCGTGTAAGGAACCATTTCGTCGTAGTAACGAGTGACTTCCTGTGAGTCCATTACAGTTTCCTGATACGTCTGTTGGACTTCATCGTTGTAGGGAACCATTTCGGTGTATGTTTCCGAACCCGTTTCGACGTAAGGCTCCGCGACGGAATGTGTTTCTTTTACTAGTCGCGTTTCGGGAACGTCAAATCGGATTGTTTCGTTGCGGACGGCCTCCTTCGCTTCAACAATCATTGCCGACTCATTTACGCGAGTTGCATTATTGTCGTATCGGTACCGGGTTTCGGTTCGTTTTTCGGGTTGCTCAACCAATGCGATTCTTGGAACGCGAATAGTTCTTTTCTTTGTCACCGGTTCATAAACAACGACTGTTTTTTCACGTTCAACTTCAACCATTTCCGTGTACGGAATCGAAATGGTTTCCAGCTCTTCGATATCGCGATACGTTACTACTGGACGAACGCGTTTTTCTGGAACGTTGACCGTATAATGTTCGACGTCCGGGACGGTTTCAGTAATTTCTTTGTAGGTGGTGTATTCTCGAACGCGAGTTTCCGGCACCATTACCGTGTAGGTTTCTTCAACTGGCTCTTCGTAAGACTCATCTCTAAACGTCGTGTACTGCCTGATTTGTTCTTTGGGAACCATGACAGACTGTGTTTTTTGAACAGGGTAGGGGATCCGATTCGTGTGCACAACCGTGTATTCGCGACTGCGCTGCTCAGGGACCATTACCGTATAGTTTTCGATATCAGGAATCTGTTCTTGAACAACTCGATTCACCCAAACTTGGCGTTGTCGTCTCTCTGGTCGTAAACAAGTCCGATAGTTGGTGTCGTAGACAGTTTCCCATACTGGTACCATAACCGTTCGCGTTTCGCAAATTGGATTGCATCCAGGGCAGGTTGTACCTGGCTGGTGCAAATGATTTGAATTGGCTGGCGAATTTATAGCATTTGGCACTGTAAGATTTGGGATTGAATTCGGTGAGAAAGAGTCCGAACTAAGCCCGGGAAGTTGGTCACGCGAAACGTTCGAGTCAAGTGGAGTCGTCGAACGGCGATTGTCAATTCCATTGTTAACGGGGCCTGGCAATGGAAATATTTCTTCTTGAGTTGGTCCGCGAAAATTCAAACTGGAACGAACCGGTGGTACAAACAAATCGTCAATCCCTTGCCCCAGGACGCGCGCATCGGGCAAGTACCGAATGCCCAAAAGAGTAAAAACAACCAAAATGGTTGCCATTGCGCGGCGATAATACGTCATGGAGTCGCGGTCAAAAAGTTTCAGGATACCCGTGCTTCGAATCGCCTATTTTACCAGAACATCCCCGTTTTTCAACGATTCGAATCGATTGTAATCCGCCACTTCTGGATTATTGCCATAAAACGAGCGATTCGGGCTTGAGCCCGCAACAATCAAGAAAGACTCAAGGCAGAAAACGTCGACAAATTCGTCTTTATCAGCCACCCCAGTTAACTATCCAACTAAGACTATTTGCCTGAGTCGTTGGCTGATTGTTCGCCTTCTGCCGGCTGAGTTTCCTCCATTTTCGGTGGATAATTGTCGATCGGATTTCCGTCGAGTTGAGCCTCAAAAATCTTTTTGAAGTCCCATTTTGACAACTGAATCGCCAGTGAAAGTTCATTGTTGCTCAACGCAACTTTTCCATTTGCGTCGAGGAGCCAAAGCGATGGGATGCCGCGGATTCCGAACGCTTTGACCGGTTCTGAGTCCCAGCCTGGCGAAGTCAACTTTGTGCCAGAGATTGTGTTTTGAGTCAAAAACCCACTGGCCTTTGCGCTGTCAACATCCAGAGAAATTGTGACAAATTCGATTTCTCGGTCTCCCATCTCATTGGCGATTCCATTGATAGATTTGACCAACTCGAGACTGGGAGGGCTGTCGACCGACCAGAAAAGAAGCAACACAGGATGCCCCTGTGAGTCAGCGAATGAAAATGGCTGTCCGTCGAGGGTGTTCAAAGTGACGTTTGGCAACGAATCGCCAGTTTTAAACAAAGGCGTGACGTAGATTTCGAGGGCGCCCATCATCAATTCATCGGTTTTTTCCAAGACTTCCAGTTGCCCAAAGACTTCAAAGGCTACGATGATATTGTTGATAGTCTTGTCAACGCGGCCTTGCAACGCGTAAGTTCCTGGTGGCACGTCGTAGACGATAAACCTGCCATCATCTTCTACGCGAATATTAAAAACTTTGGCATCTGCGATTATTTTTTCGCGTGCGGCGATAAACTCCTTGCCGGATTCGGTCTCAATGAATGCATCCCACCATTTATTTTGTTCATCTAAACTGATGGTCTCCCAGTTCGGAGGCAAGGGCGGCGGGGCCAATTCGACCCTCTGCCGAAGCGCAAACGGCAAATCAGAATAAGCAAGAGCATCGGCATGTTCAGAGGGCAGCACAACGCTACCCTTAATTACAACCAAACCATTAGCATTCTTTTCCGCAGTTTCCTGGACTGGCGTTTTATCGACTTCCGTTTTTTTTTCTTGGCAAAAGCTGGCTTTTGCTGCCAGAATCGTGAGCAAGAAGGCAATGGCGAAATATTTTTTCATGACTGGTTTGGTAATCTGTTGCAGGAGTTGATTCGGAACCTGATCCATAGAAGTTCCCTAGAGATTGCGAGTAAGCAACGGAAGAACAACATTCGGCCATAATAATGAGCAAGATACGTATCTTAAGAAGATCTCTCGCGATCAATCGTTGTACCACAATATTATGGTCAGCGAACCGGTTTCGTCAAAAGACCATTGTGGGAAAGGGTTCGATTGCGGATATTTGCTCGGCATGTTGACCGCGAAAGCCCTAAAATCGTAAACTTGTCCCTTTACTTTATTTTAATGACAGGATCAGCAGTGTCTGGGACGTGCATAATCGGACTTCAATGGGGCGACGAGGCCAAGGGTAAACTTGTCGATTTGCTTACAAAACAAGTCGACGTGGTGGTTCGCTATCAAGGCGGTGCGAACGCAGGACACACCGTCGTGGTTGGAGATCAAGTCTACAAACTCCACCATATCCCTAGCGGTATCATCAACGAAAACGTCTTGAACATCGTTGCTGCGGGTGTTGTGATCCATCCCGCAACGATCTTGAAAGAAATTCAATCGCTGGTCGATCGCGGTTTTCGCTTGGAAGATCGATTGATTTTAAGTGACCGAGCGCACGTCGTGATGCCTTGGCACATCATCGAGGACCAATTATGGAACTCGGCGATTTCCGGCGAAAAAAACATTGGCACGACTTTACGCGGAATCGGGCCTTGTTATCGAGACAAAGTCGGTCGAAGTTACGCAGTTCGTCTAGGCGATTTAGTTCGTCCTAATTTCGCGGAGCGAATTCGTGAAATCGCTGCCGCAAAATTACCGTTGCTTGAGTCCATGGCCCAAGGTATATCCGTTGAACTGAACGCAGATGCGATGGTGGCTGAATTCACCGCATACGCTGAACAGTTGCGGCCTTATATTGCAGACACCACGCGAATGTTGTTAGATATTGTTGAACAAGACAAAAAGCTATTATTCGAGGGCGCGCAAGGTTCATTACTAGATATCGACCATGGCACCTTTCCTTTTGTAACGAGCAGCAATAGCTCGGGCGTAGGCGTTTCTGCCGGGTCCGGCGTAGCGTTCAAGTGGATCGACAAGATGATCGGCGTTGCGAAGAGTTACAGCACGCGCGTCGGTGGCGGTCCCTTTCCGACCGAGCTCGACAACGAAATCGGCGAAAAAATTCGCCAAAAAGGCAAAGAGTTCGGAACGACAACGGGTCGACCTCGACGCTGTGGATGGTTTGACGCGGTTGCAGTTCGCTACACGCGACGTTTGGGAGGCATCGACAAACTGGCGCTGATGATGCTAGATGTGTTGAGTGGCCATCCCGAGCTTAAGATTTGCGTTGCGTATGAATTGGATGGAAAGCGTATTGATTACTTTCCTGGCGATGCCGATGAACTCAAACGTGCGATCCCAATTTACGAAACGCTGCCAGGCTGGCACGAAGAAATTACTACAGCGCGAGAGATCACGGACTTGCCCGCCAATGCGATTCGTTATCTGCTACGTATCGAAGAATTGGTAGGTTGCCCGATAGAATTCATTTCAGTCGGGCCTGATCGAGCCCAAACCATTACTTCTGTTTCGTTGACCGATTGTGTTTCAACCCCCGTTGGTTCTTAGTTTGTTGTTGAGCAAATTTAGTGAATTCATCGCAGTCTGATTCTCGGCAATCTGCACCGACGTTATCTGTTCCAGCAGATTCGCGGCCACGTCATATTGCGATGATTATGGACGGTAACGGACGATGGGCGCGGGCTCGTGGTCTTGAGCGTATTGAAGGCCACCGTCAAGGCGCTGCGACAGTTCGTTTGATCAGCGAAGAATGTGGACGGCTCGGGATTGATCAGCTCACCTTGTATTGTTTATCGAGCGAGAACTGGAAACGCCCGCGCGAAGAACTTGATTTCTTGATGCGTTTATTGAGCGTCTATTTGGAACAAGAGCAGGAGCGGTTGATCAAGAACAATTTCCGCTTTTCCGTTATTGGTGAACGTGAAAATCTACCTAAACCAATCCAAGACCAAATAAGCCTGACGGAAAAAAAGTGCGCATCGCATACCGGCACTCGGCTTTGTTTGGCCATTAATTATGGCAGTCGCATGGAGATTGTTTCGGCAGCCAAGAGATTGATTGAAGAGGTTGTGTCTGGCGAACTGACGATTGATGACGTCGATCAGGATACGTTTTCTAACCGC
>JAHEAM010000310.1:3314-5168 GCA_024642765.1 Planctomycetaceae bacterium | reverse complement strand
CGTTCGCAGAAATGAGCCAACCGCCGCAAAGGGATACCACACCCACTTTGTGCCCTTGCCAATTGCTAGAAACAACGGCTTCAGGTTGAGCTTGTCGACTAAATTCCAAACCCCTTTACCCAACGCTCGAAACGGCCAAGTGATCGCCCCAAAAATACTTGAAAGAATACTATCACCTCGGTCTGCGACGTCGAGGATTCCTGAGAAGCTTTGCCAAATTTTTCTGACGCCCCGTTCGAAGCCATGTGAAAATTGGGATAGCGCCGAACCAATCCAACTCAACAATGTGAGGGGGAAAAGTAAGATTCGTTTCCAAAGTGGCTCGTTGTCAAACATTGATCAATCAGCAGTTGGTTGTGGTGGAAGTGGCAGAATGACACCAACAAGAAAATGATTGGGGCATTGCTATAGCGATAATGAACGATCGCCGTACCGCCCCATTATGATAGACCGTTCGTCATTTTTCGATGGGGTAAAATTCAGATTCTGCCGTTAGCTCCGTCCAAATATGGCCTCGTCACAGTCTTCAAACGATTGTATCAGTTGCGCCTATTTTGAATTCTGTCCCTCATGCGACCCAGCATCAAGTTTTGCTGTGTACGTCTACTTGAACCAAGAACGCTGGTAGTCGATATTCGTAATCTACACAATTTTAGGCGTTTTATGCTGAGTTGCTGATTTTAGACCCGTTAGATTTAAGTTGCCCAATTGAATCCTAACGACAGGCGTCATGCCATTTATCCTGCGGCAAAGGACGATTCGAAACGTGTACCTAAAGCGAGGTGGAACGGATCTCGCCCAGATCGAGTTCTTAATCAATTCACAAATCAATGGCTGGCTGCTAACACATCAAGGACAAATCCATGCGGAAAAAACTGGCCTTACATTGGCAGATCTTAATCGCAATGGTGCTCGGCATTGCGTTTGGCATTGCGGCAACTTCATTTGGGTTGCAGGGATTTACACGCAACTTCATCGAGCCGTTGGGAGCAATCTTTCTCAACCTCCTAAAGTTAATCGCTATTCCATTGATATTCGCGTCGCTGATCAAAGGCGTTTCCGATTTGCAAGACCTTTCGCGATTGTCTTCGATGGGGACGCGTACGATCGCGCTTTATTTGAGCACTACCGTCTTTGCTGTAACTCTAGGGCTGCTCATCGTCAACATCATCCAGCCAGGAAAAAGTATTTCCGAAGAGACTCGCATTTCCTTGATGGGTAACAAGGAATTTTCAGAAGGGGCTTCACAGAAGATCGAAGTCGCGATCGTGCAAAAGGACAAACCGATTTTGCAACCTTTGGTCGATATGGTTCCCAGTAATATCGCAAGTGCAGCAGTCAACAATGAGATGTTGCAAGTGATCTTCTTTGCGATTTTTTTTGGTGTTGGTTTGATTTTGATCGCACCCGAAAAAAGCAAACCTGTCAAAGACTTCTTCGATGGTTTGAATGATGTCATCATGAAGCTTGTAGATTTAATCATGTTGGCCGCTCCGATTGGAGTGTTTGCATTGATTGCTGGAATCGTGGCGAAAACCCAAGACTGGAACCTGTTCATCGCATTGGCTTGGTATGGTGCGAGTGTTGTGATTGGCTTGGCGATCATGATGTTCGTGGTCTACCCTGCGATTGTTTATTTTCTTGCCAAGAAGAGCCCAGTGTTCTTTTTTCGTGGAGTGGCACCGGCGCAGTTGTTGGCATTTTCGACGAGTTCAAGCGCGGCGACATTGCCAGTGACGATGGAACGAGTCGAGGAGCATTTGGGAGTGCATCGAGAGGTCGCCAGCTTTGTATTGCCGATTGGTGCGACGGTAAACATGGATGGAACTAGTTTGTATCAGGCGGTGGCGGCGG
>JAHEAM010000310.1:0-3304 GCA_024642765.1 Planctomycetaceae bacterium | reverse complement strand
CACAAGTCTTAGGAATCGAGTTGGGGCTCCAACAGCAACTTACAATTGTCCTGACGGCAACGTTGGCGTCGATTGGTTCGGCTGCAGTACCTGGTGCGGGAATGGTTATGTTGGTCATCGTGCTCGGCGCCATTGGTGTTCCCGAAACGGGACTCGCTTTGATTTTTGCGATCGACCGTATTCTGGACATGTGCCGTACCTCCGTCAATGTTACAGGTGATGCGGCCGTTGCAATGGTTGTTGCCCATAACCTGGGCATGCTCGGGGAACCAAACGTGCAAGAGTGGGACGACAATTACCACGTCCATGCCGAGACTGATTCGGCAAAGCGATCACCATAGTTGCGACAAATGAACATCGAATGGATTGAGCAAGAACTGCGGCGATTGCGCGAGGCAAATTTGTTTCGTAAAGTACGCGTTCGGCAGAGTCCTCACGTTGGAGGCCTAATCCAAGTCGACTCTAGAAACCTAATTGATTTTTCATCGAACGATTATCTTGCATTGGCGGCAGATGAACGCTTGATCGAAGCCGCCTTTCACACAGCGCGTCAGGTCGGATGGGGAAGCGGCGCAAGCCCTCTGGTTTCTGGAAATGGCGTTTGGCATCAACGATTGGAGTCGGAGCTTGCCAACTTTGAAGGACAGAAGGCCGCGTTGCTTTTTTCTTCAGGTTTTGCCGCTAACCTATCAACAATCGCAACATTGGTTGGGGCGGGCGACCGCATATTCAGTGATCAATGGAATCACGCGAGTATTATCGACGGCTGCCGTTTGTCGGGAGCTGCGATTTCAATTTATCGGCATTGCGATATCGACCATTTATCGCAGCTGTTGGAGACCGAAACCAATGGCGGGCGAAAGCTGATCGTTACCGATTCTCTATTCAGCATGGACGGCGATTTTGCGCCGCTAGGGAAATTGTGTGATTTGGCGGAGAAACACGGCGCAATGGTTATGGTCGACGAAGCACATGCCACAGGTATCTATGGCAGGTCAGGTCGCGGACTGTGCGAAGCATTGGGTGTTGAAGATCGTGTGTCAGCCAAGGTCGGCACGTTAAGCAAAGCCTTTGGTGGAAGCGGAGGATTTGTTGTGGGCAACCAGTCATTGATCGACCTCGTTCGACATCGAGGGCGGGCCTATATGTTTTCGACGGCAATTCCGGAAGCGTGCGCTGCGAGCAGTTTGGCGGCTCTTGAGATCATAGACTCAGAGCCGGAGCGACGTTTTCAATTGCTCGATTCTGCACGCAACATTTGTGAGCAATTGCGTACCGCAAACTTCAATCTTGGCACTTCAGCGAGCTACATCATTCCTGTAATCGTTGGCGCTGAACAAACGGCGATCGAATGGAGCAAGCGATTGTTGGAGTTTGGCGTTTTCGTACCGGCAATTCGGCCACCGACTGTCCCGCTGGGCAGTTCTCGGTTGCGCATTAGCTTGAATGCAAGCCATTCTGCAAGTCAATTGAACCACCTGGTCGAATCGTTGATTTCGCTGCAAGCTGCGAAACGATAAAACCATGAACCTATTCGCCTTTGTCGGCCAAATTAACAAAATAGAGGACGTTTGCGTGCCGGCTATTGATTGAGGTGGAAGCCGAACGTTCCGGCAATTTAGTGTTCATTGTTTTATTTGAAATTTGATTAAGGACCAATAGCCAGTTCTCGCCATTAGCCATGACAAATCGGTCAGGATCGACATCGACATTAAAATAAGATTCCTGTCCAATTGCTTGAACGTAAGTTTTCTTCGACCCGAGTGTTGCATGTTGGACGACTTTTACGGCTACCAAAGTGGCATCATCGCTCTCAAATTTGGAAACCGGCAGCGTGATCGCATGGAGCACTGAAACAGAATCCTTAAGCGGATTCATGATGGCCTTTGAAAGTCGCTGTTCCCAAAATACACATTGGTTTTCCAAAGTGTCGAGGTCTTTGAACGCCAGCTTTTCTTCCGCAACAATGGCTCGGACTAGCCCCGCTGTTTCGAAATAGATCTTCATTTTGGCCAGGTCGTCGGCATTGGTTGGCGTCCATTCCCAACGATCACATTCGGCGGCTTGTAGATTGAATTTGTGGCTAAGTTCGAATTGCTGATGACCAGTAGGCAGTTCGGGAGCTCCGGCAGGCAATTCCGGGGCTCCCGAATCAATCGCAATGCTGGACTCTTGTTGGGTAGCGACGTTTGATTTGAAGGGTTGTAGTTCACCAATGTTTGCTGAAAGCGTGGTGATCTGAGATGCAGGAATCACGACACCATATTTTTCGGCAATGGCAGATGTCGCCATGCCGACCAATTGACCCTCAGGGTTGAAAACGGGAGCGCCTGGTGTCGGCGGTTGCGAAAACAAATCGTTCATCCAATCGACGGTTTCGTCTAAATTCAATGCCTGCGCTACATCCTGAAGGACTGGCGGCATATTGTTTAAACGCGTGCTCTGTTCTATACGTGCTTCAATGACCCACGAATACCGATGAGCATCAGATTGATAACTTGGATGATGTCCAGCGAGACAATACACACCATCAACAGGGATTTGCGAAGCAATCGCAAGCGACGAAATAGTTGTCACTAGTCGACGATTTATCTGGATGATCGCGAGGTCTTCCTCAGGTGATATCGCCAAGATTCCACGTGCGACGTCTTCGAAGGCATCTGGATTGATTTCTCGCAATGGACTACTGCCAACATTTCTTACGCGGATAACGTTGGCGTCTTTGACCGCATTGTAGCTCGTGACGACCCAACCCCGTGAGTCGAGCAAAGTACCGAGTGCAAAGGTTTGTTCCCCGTCGCGTTCAATCGCCAGTTCGAAAACCGAAAGATAGGCTCCCATCCAAATTCGATCCGCAAGAGACTGATTATGGTACCTAAAAGCTGCAGGCCTGAGCTTTTCCAAAGGAGTTGTTGGTTTTCGTTTATCGGCCAGAAAATTTGGTAAACTCGGCTCAATTTCTTGTATTTGATTCTCAACCACAGTAGTCGTTTTTTCTGCGGGGGTATTCTGGCTTACTTGCGGTAGTTTTCCTTTCGTCGCCTCATCGGACGTTATTAGCGAGTACCAAATGGCGCCAACTGCAAAAGTGATTGACAAAGTGGCCAAAATCAAGAAAAAAACGACTCGGAAAGTTGATGACGAAGAGCGGCGCTGCTTTTTGACGGCGATTGTGAATTCGAAGGAAGGTCCCATTAGTTGCCTGCTGGCGTTCTCGCCTACGCTGGACTGGGGGCCTGTTGACCCAGACGGTATCGGAGGTGGGATGGCCACATCCACCAATTCTTCCACGCTAACTGCGACG
>JAHEAM010000309.1 GCA_024642765.1 Planctomycetaceae bacterium | reverse complement strand
GCCGATCGCTGCTGTGCCGTTCAAAATCAGTTCGCAATAATCGCCCTCAAAAACCGCTCTGCGCCCCTAAAACAATAGTCCAAGACAAGAAAAAAGCTCGACGCGCCAATCGTCATCGGCTAGACTCACTTTATTACCAACCGCCTTCGCACTGCAATCCGCAGAAACGCGAAGACGGCTATGCATATCTGTTAATCGATGTTGGCTCGGCTTTTCGTGCAAAGCATTTTGAACCGAAAGTTGCAACAAATATTGAAGCAAAGATCAATGAGTCGCGCAACAAGTCGTTGAAACTATTGTTCAAAGCCTGGACAGCAGCAAAAGCTCGCGATACCGAAGCGTTTAGAACACACCTACTTGAATCCGTGATCGCATTTGAAAATGCGTTAGATAAAGAACTGCTTTTTTCCCGTCAAGCCTTGGCGGAGTTTCATTCAATTGTGCTGAACGCAGCGTCAATGCCACGCCACTGACCAGTTACTTGTACTCAGGCGAAGCGTTTGTCATTGGACCCGAAGAATTGCGCAGTTGTTGAACCCGAAGTGTTATGCACGAGGTGTGATAAAGTTTTCCTTTGGGCCATCCCAATCTCGTTGGTTTTCGAATCGATTTTCAATTCCCGCAGAATCCGTTTCAGATGGTTGATGGCGGCGAATTAATTTTCGACTTGGTCAACGTATTTGCGAATTCAAATAAATGCATCTTGTCGCTCGTGGACATTTGCCGAAACATTTCCAGCAGTGTGTGCTCTTCTGTCGATAGCGTCGGATTTGGCGTCAACTTATTGCCAACTGAACATTTCTCTCGTGTTTTTGGGGTTTGTTCGAGTCCCTCAACGCCCATTCCTTAGCATCATTCGCGCGAGTTCCTGCGTCCGACTTTTCGTTTGCGGGCTCTTGTGGACATTTTCTGTTTAAGACAGGTTGTGCGGCGTAGGCTGCAGTACTTTCCAAGGCACTTTCATGTCCGGCTTGTCGCACGTCAAAAGCCGGCGATCTACTACTAGCTCGCAATTGATCGATGTCGTCATGCGCCGCAATGTATCGGATCTTATTGGGCAATGCATCTGAGTGGATCGAATCAACTCTTAAGCCCATGAAGAAGAATACCCAAGGTTAAGAGGCTCGCATTGCCAGAATTAAGCGTGCTTGCCACGTGACGTCCATTCGAAATTAGCATGGCACCCATGCGGACAATTGTCACTTCAAATATGAAGTTGCCAATTATCACGGGCCGAAAGCCAGTCTTCTGTGATAGACACTTTTTATTGTGTGTTTATTCCAAAGTGCATACGCTTTACACATTTTTGAGCCGTCGCAAGATGCTTGAGCCAAAGTAAAGAATCTAGATTTCACACGGCTTAGACTTGGTATTTCTTAAGCTGCCCTAATGCTTCAATCGCCGTGTCTATACAGCCAACACGCTTGGCAAATTCCAAAGCGAGATCCAAGACGTCATCGTTAATTTCCCGAACACTGCTTTGTGCCTTATTCTTCGATTTGATCATCGCAAAATACTGACCTGTGATCCCAAATTTGCTAAGGTCGGCGTCTGCCAATTTCCAAGTCGCATCAGGATTCAATTCAAGGTATTCACGAATTCGAGCCGACTTCCCAATCTTCTTTTTCATATCCTTCGTTTACTCTATTTAATATTTGTTGATGAAAAAAATACGAGAACAGAGTATACCCAATACAAGATTGATTGAAACATTTTGCACCACTATTTCCTCGCATGTCACCAAATTTCAGCCTCAAACAATTGCGGTCTACCGCAATTGCTCAAAAAAGGTTGAGAGTCGCCTGCAAACAAAGCCCCGTAACTCTAGCCGCGATAATTTCGGCTACAATGCACGAATGCACGGTAGAGAGCCTTTCCTCTGAGAGTCAAAAAAATGAACAAATCAAGAGCCTTTGTTTTTATCTTTGCGGTACTGATTCATGGTATTACTTTCGGCCAAACGACCGAATCTACCGCTCCTAATCAGGGCGACTCAACGCCCAAACCCAAAACAAAATTCCTAGACGATTTTGAAGCGGGAATCGAACACTGGAAGACCACCGACAGCGAAGCTTGGACTCTTACAAAAGACGAAAATACAGGCAAGCATGTCTTTGGCCTAAACAAACGCATAAGCAACTACGAACCCAAATATCGCAGCCCTCATAACATTGCACTACTCGATGGATTTGTGTTCGAAAGCTTCGAACTTACGTTTGACGTGAAAAGCACGCTGGACACAGGCGATCACCGAGACTGTTGCATTTTTTTTGGATATCAAAATCCCACACAGTTCTATTACGCTCATTTAGGTGCCAAACCAGATCCGGCCAGCGGCCAAATCATGATCGTCGATAACGCTGCACGAACGCCGCTCACCACTAACAAAAAGAAAGTCGATTGGAACGACGATTGGCATCACATCAAGCTGGTTCGAGATTTCAAAACTGGTAAAATTGAAATCTACTTCGATGACATGGATACGCCACAAATGGCGGTGGAAGACCAGACGTTTGGCTCTGGCCAGGTAGGTCTTGGGTCATTTGATGACATGAACGACTTCGACAACTTCAAAATCTTCGAACGGTAAAACACACTGGATTGCCAAGACGAAGGTGACAGGCGTTTTTGCGAAAGCCAACTATTGGTACTTTTCAGACCGAATAGAAATCAAATCCGCCTTTGCCGCGGGAATCATTCGCTCTGGCGCCACTCGACCAACTTAGCCAAGTCATCATTGGCGATCTGGAGTCGCCGTTATCTACTTTTGGATTAAGTGCGAAACATGAATACCAGTCCGAATGCCCACGCCAATGAACCAAAGAGTAGACCGCAGGTCGCTTGATTGGCTATTGTCGAATTCTTCTTGCTCAGTACGAACATTTTTCATTCGTTCCATCTCTAGAAGACCATCATCGAGTTCGCCTCCACCCAATTTTTAGCCGTTGCTATCGATAAAGGGTGTCAAGAACTCGATCCAAAACTAGGCTCGCGGATGGCGCGCTAACGAACATTGCCATAACTGCGACTAAGAAATCTCGCGGACCCAATCTCATTTACGAAATCGCAATCCCTTTTGCGGAATCCCTGTCCGGCACGAACAAACCAATTGGCAAAACTGAAACCTCTGAAATCGCGTGACCACGGCAAAAACACGTCAAAAACAAGCTAAAAGCAATCCAACGGCGATTTGAACCAATATTCAAAATCACCCTGCGAATTACCAGAGAATTTACTGTTCATTCAATAAAGTTTTTCGATAATGGCTGTCCCAAAAAACACGAGTGCAACTATCCTAGAAGATGTACTCACCGCGTTTGAATTGTATGTTATTCGACAACACTCTTCCCCTGCGACTCGTGTCACATTCGTCGAATTTGAATTTCGTACAATGCCAGACATCAATTTTGATTTCAGCGGAATGAGAGGAACGAATGGTTCACTTTTTAGTCGAAGTCTTTCAACCCGTGAACATGCCGGCAACGCTGTTGTTACTGGTGGTTTTTTCATATTGGCTATTTGTCATCTTGGGAGTCTTCGGACTTGATGCGCTCGACATAGACTTGGGAATCGATACAGAAATCGATGGAGATGCCGATGTCGGCCATATTGGAACTGGTGGACACGGACTATTCATGTCGGCACTTGAGTTCTTTCACTTAGGAACCGTGCCTGTAACTTTTTTCATTTCCATTTTCAGTTTACTATTTTGGATTGCATCGATTCTTGCGAATCATTTTTGGAACACAAGTTGGAGTTGGTTGGTTGAGTTTTATTTGTTGGGCCCCTGTTTTATTGCCAGCCTTTTAGCCACAAAACTTGCGGTCATGCCGACCATTCCGTTTTTCAATAAGATGACAGAAAAAGATGAAGTAATTAACAATTCAAAACTTTTGGGCACAACAGCCATCGTTTCAACATCCGAAGTCACCGATTCGTTCGGCCAGGTTGAAATCGCTCAAGATGGACCGCCCATTGTTTTGAATGTACGTTGTTTTGGAGCTCGTCTCCAAAAGGGTGATGCAGTCGAACTAGTAAGCTTCGACTCTAGCACCAATGTTTATTTGGTTCGTTTACCTAAAAACTGAGGATCGAATGTTAGAATTGACTCCGTTGGCCCAAGGGACGAGTAACTCAATGATGGTGCTAGGGATTGCCGCTGTAGTTATAGGGTTTCTATTTATTCTGTTGATTGGAATCGTCCTGTTCTATGTCAAGTGTTATCGCAAGGTAGAGCAGGGGACCGCCATTATTCGAAACGGTCGCGGCGGCACGACCGTTGGATTTGGCGGCATGTTCGTGATTCCGTTCATCCATCGCGAGGAGCTAATGGACATTTCGGTCAAGCGTATTGAGATTGATCGAAAAGGCCAAGATGGTCTTGTTTGTAAAGACAACATTCGGGCCGACATTAAGGTGGCGTTCTTCGTTCGCGTCAACAAAATTGACGAAGATGTCAAGAAGGTCGCTCAGTACCTCGGTTGCAAACGCGCCTCGGAAGAAAAAGCGCTCGTCGCTCTATTTGAACCAAAATTCTCCGAGGGTCTCAAATCCGTTGGCAAGCAATTTGACTTTATCGAACTTTACACCTCACGCGAACAATTCCGTGAACAAATGATGAAGATTATCGGCACCGACCTCAACGGCTACGTTTTGGAAGACGCCGCTATCGATTACCTTGAGCAAACCGATATCGAACAGCTCAATCCAAACAACGTTCTCGATGCCGAAGGTATCAAGAAAATCACGGACCTCACTTCGCATGAACAAGTCCTGGCCAATCAAATCCGTCGAGAAAAGGAAAAAACGATCACCAAACAGGACGTTGAAGCCCGCGAAGCGATCCTGATGCTTCAACGCCAACAAGCCGAGGCCGAAGAGAAACAAGCCCGCGAAATCGCAGAGATTCAATCGCGTCAACGTGCCGAAGCCGAAGTCGTCGCCAACCAGGAACGCCAACGCTCTCAGCTTTCTCGTATCACGGCTGATGAAGAAATTGCGATCGCTGAAGAAAATCGTTTGCGTGCAATTATCGTTGCTTCTAAGTCGAAAGAACGCACGGAAGCCGTCGAAACCGAACGTGTGGAAAAAGATCGCGGTCTGGAAGTTACCGAGCGCGAACGCGTCGTCACTCTTGCTCAAATCGAAAAAGAAAAGGCCGTCGAGGTCGAAA
>JAHEAM010000308.1 GCA_024642765.1 Planctomycetaceae bacterium | reverse complement strand
GGCAGCCTCGAATCGTTTCGTCACGCCGGCGGCAGCGGCATCGTCCCCTTTAGCCTTCAAGCACTCAGCCAGGCCGAACAAAGCCCAACCATTCTCGGGCCACTGTACAAGGTCCGCACGATAGACTTTCTCCGCTTCGTCCCAACGCCTTGCCGCGACCAGGACCGCACCAAGCGAATGCCGCACCGGCTGAATCCACTCTGGCGGCTCCATGTAAAGCAGCGCGGACTCCGCCTCGACACCTTTCGACAACTCGTCGATCGCCGTGTCAAAATCCCCTTTCTGAAACGCGATTTCTCCGGCCAGCGTATGTTCGCCGACGTTCAAAATATCGCTTGCCTTGTTGATCGCACCGACGGTGTCTTCCGGAACAGCAGCAACGGCATCGCGAAAAAGCTTCTGCTCCGCCTCGGCAGCATCGAAATCCTTGTTCGCCGCATGAGCGGTCGCACGGGCAAAGTGCCACATAGCAGTCGTGATCGGCAAATCCTTGCGTGGCCCTGGCAGTTGCAGCAACTCGTCCCACATCCCGAAACGAATCATTGCTGAATACTCGATCGACATAAACGGATCGGCAAGTGGAGTGAACTCGTCCACAAACTCTTTCGGAAGCGACGCCAAAACCTCCCGCGCCGAACTCAACGTCCGTTCTTGCCGCCCCTCCATCATGCAAACGAACGCAAGGAAATGCGGATTGTGCAGCATGTAGACTTTGTAAAACTCCTGCCGCGGCGAAGCCTCCCGATAAACCACATCGACCTTCATCGATAACTCGTTTTGGTCCGCCGCCTGAGCCCACTTCCCCGTCCGCACGTCGATGTGACCCGGCATGTGAACCATATGTCCCGACCCCGGCATCAACGTCCGCAGTCGGTTCGCGGCATCCACTGCCCGACGTGGGTTTGGCGACGCCTCGACCGCATGAATGTACAAGTGATTTGCACCCGGGTGATTCGGAAGTTTTTTCATTACGCCTTCCAGCAGCGACGTAACCAGCGGCGTCTCCGGTCTCGGCGTGCCATCGACTCCCCACAAGTCCCATGGCCGCAAATCCATCACCGACTCCGCGTACAGCATCGCCACGTCGACATCGTTCGGAAACTTTTCATGCACGAGTTTCATCGCATCCGAGTATTTTTTGTCAAGCGCCGCTCGATCCTCGATGTTCGCTACTGCGTCCGACACGTAGCGCGAATCGAGTGCATTGATCAATGCCTTCTCAACCGGCGCAGCACTTTCCTTCAGCCCCCGCGCCATGCCGATCGCATGCGATGCCGCCAACGAACGGGGTTCGTCCATCATTGGGTTATTGATATGCGGTCCGTTGCAAAGTGCGATCCCCCACCATGCCATGGCACAATCGGGGTCGTGCCGCAGTGCTTCCTGAAACGACCGAATCGATTCGTCGTGATTGAAAGCGAACATCAGGTTCAGTCCCTGATTGAAATAACGCTGGGCCACTTTTGATTCGGTCGTTACCTCCCGCTCGTGAACCGTAATGCCGACGAACAAGGGAGTCACTGCTCCCGCCGGCGTTTCATCACTTTTCGAACCAGGTGCCTGCGACTGTGCCGCTGCAACACCGACAATCACTGCCCAAAAACAAAATACCAACCACAGTGAAACCGGTTTTTTTATTGACCGATGCATTTGAATACTCCCTACTGGTTGAAGTGGCAACCCAAGGCCGCAGCGAAACCAGATACTTTCCATTCGACGAACTCAGTACGAATTAAACGAAAGATACGAAACAAGCCAGACCCTTAATTCGTTTAATTCGTATCTTTCTTAACGGCTACCACGGCGGCCAAATAATCTACATACCATCAAGTCTATAGCCGTGATCGAAAGCTTTCACGTTTTTTGAGTTAGCTAATGGCAAAAGCATTAGCCCCCTCTAAAGTGGCGCCTAACGTCTTGAAAACTTTTACCGCGAATCTTGAGTCGTTTTGAATCTACCGCAATTGCTATTTGGCGAGGCCCGCATATGCTGATGATCGGTGTCGATTGTGTATCGTCAAAGTGACATTGGAAATCTTTAAAATGGCCTGTTGGAAAAAAGCTCTTGCGGTACTTGGGATCGCAATATGTAGCGGCATGTTTTTGGGTTCAACCTATGGGTCGATAATTATTACGAGTGCATTCTATGGATCATATGTCGACAATGATCTTCAATTTCAGTCTCAAACAGGTTCAAGTCTCAATGGAGGAATTGTCTTTGCATCGATTCCCGATATTTCGTCATCATTTTCGTACTCGGTTTCCGATAGCGGTTTTTTTCTTCAAACAAACTTGCAACGTGATGGCCTCGAATTTCACCGAGCTTGGGCCAGCAGCAATATTCATTTCACGCCACAGAATGATGTTGCATTTACTTTTAATGGTAGTTTCACCAACCTTGATGGTTGGGGTGTTGTTCAGTCCTCAATTGATGAAATACTAGAGGATGGTGTTGCGTCAATCCAAATGACAAGCCTCTCTAATGATGGGTATTGGTCATTTTCAATCGTTCCAACTAGCGGGATTTTCCAAGCAGGACACAACTACCAATTTACTTCGTCTTTTTACACTTGGGTTTGGCCAAATAATGTGGATGATGGTTCAACCGCAACAGGATTTTTATCACTCCAACTCGTTAGTGTTCCAGAGCCTCCGAGCCTGTTGTCGTTAATTATCTTTGGAACCATCGGACTGTTTCGACGACGGGTCACATTTCGGAGTAGAGGGCGTTGAATTTGTGGCTGTCGCGATACCTTGCGACCATACGAAGGACGCATAGATATTTCCTCATATTTTTCGGTTTTGTGAAACGTCAAGACTGGCGGGGTTGCTTTGGGTCCCTTGGGTTCCAAAAAATGCGTTGCCGTCGAAAAGATTCGCACGGCACCACCAACACAGTCCGGCGTTTTTGATGCGTTGAGGAGGGGGCCGTTCGTCTTGTTTTCTTGGGTTCGTTGAAGGTAGATTGGTGATCCCATCGCCAAAGGCTACCACTTGCCGCAATGTCCTTTTGAACCATCCTCACTGTAATTCTCTTACTCGACTCTGCGCACACCAGTAGGCGACCTGTTGGGAATGATGTAATTCGGTGGATTCGTTGTTCTTTAAGGGGGATGAAATTCTAATCCCGTTTTACTTTTCCACGATGACGTTTATTGCTTTTCGATAATTATTGACGCCAGAAGCTGGTTGATAAAGACCTCGCACGCAAGACCATCAACCACTTATTTGCGGCACGTTATCTTCGCGTTTCGTTCGACCGTTGAAAATGAAAAACTACCTGTCGCCATCTGGGGCACTCCTAAGGTTGGGCTTCCCAAGCCCACAATCTTATAGGTTCGAGCGCCCGTCAACCGTCGGCCACTTAACATGGCTTGTATCTCAACAAACATTGTACGAATTTCAGACTGATGGTTTATCTTCGAATGCACGCCGTTCAAAACGACAACAGCAGGTCGAAGAATTGCTCCTACGACCTGCTGTCCGGTCACAACACGATAGTTGTCGATTAGTTTCGATGGTCGCGAACAACCGGCTTTGTGCGGTGATCTCGGACTGTCGGGGTGCCAGTCGTCTGACCGATGCGATGGTCACGCAAAACTCCACCGGATGGACGTGGTCGTGGAGTGGGAAGTGTCCGAGTAACGCTGCTGTCGGGTGCCTTCAGGGCGATGGTTGCAATGATCAGGTCAGCCGCAGATTCCCATCGGCCATCCACGCGTTGCCCCAGGTTTTGGAGTAAAGCCTTAAAATCCCCGTCCGCAAGATCTTTGCCAATGACGAATGCTGCAAGTCTGCTGGCGTAGGGGGCCAAGCCTCCGCGGTCGATATTTATGTCGATGCTGATCACTTTGCCGCCGGACTTCACAATTGTGTAATAAATCTGATCGTCGGGCCGAAAACTGAGGTGATGTGAGACCTGACCTTTGAGCACCGTTTGCCGGGCATCCGCCGTCACAGTCGCCTTCTTGACGTTGAATTCGTGGCCGGCGACTTTGAGCTTCTTAATTTCGGGGCCGTTTAGCGCGTGTTGAGCGGCTACTTCTTGCGGTGTCAGTTGTGCCTGGACCGCTGTGGTCATACCGACTAGAAGCAACAGGCTATAACCGAACAGATTGCGAAATGAAGTAAACATTGAATTGACTCCTAAGGATTGTTGACTTTTTGGGCTGGCTCTCATAGAGCCGTGTTCCCGTCTACAAACCAAGCGTGGAACCCAGAAATGTGTTACAGAGTGTCTTCCCACCAGAACAAGAAGCATTCGATGCTTCGGGGATTGCGGTTGGCTCACCCGATTCCGTTTGAGTTTTGGCAATACTGCAACTGAAACGCCTGCTGCAAGTATTTCACAATTGCAGCAGTCGTTTTACGTGGCTCGGCCGACAATTCTTGTGGGAAAAGAAGCCCACTTGTACGTAATCCGAACGCAAACCTGGGTATCGCTCCAGACATTCTGTTTTTGACAGAAGTTGCGATGGATAGTCATTGTCGCGATTGATCTGCGCTAGTTAATGCAGCAAGTTCAGTTCTTGTTCGTCGGATGCGAAGTAGACTCTGCCATTATTTCGAATAGCGATATCGATCCGTTTTTTGGAGCCCATTGTAAAGTTCAAGACTTCGGCGACCCTAGCCAGTCTCATTCGATATTCACGGTACTGAAAATAATACAATCCAATGGACAGTAACGAAGTTAACAAAACCAAGCCTGATGACCAATAAGCCGATTGCACATAATAGCCGAACCACCCTGCCCGCATACGTTTCCGCCCGAATCGACTTGCGAAACGCATAACTGCATATGTAAAAGCCAAACGCCAGGATGGCCAAGTTGGTTTTTGAAGAAACCTCTGTTCCTTTTTAGATACTTACCCCCTGCGGGCATCGTCACTCAGTCGAATGACAACACAATTGGCCAGTGGGAGATTTTTCTTTCATTGTTTTGAATATCGCGATCCGTCGTTGCTACGAGACAATTCGCTGGCCAATTCTTAATTGATCTTGATAACAAAAAGCCGACTCGATTCTGAGCAAGAGCTTTATCACTTTCATTTTTCCGACTTACTCCATTTGAATCAAAAAAAACGTGTGGTTGCACCCAGTTGAAAACAGTGTCGCACTGAGACTTAACAAGAATGTCTTTGCCTTCGGTGCGTCGAAAATCATCGCTACAATCA
>JAHEAM010000307.1 GCA_024642765.1 Planctomycetaceae bacterium | reverse complement strand
GCGCGAACGCAATGCACGGGCAAGCCAAATGACAATTGGTGTTTTGCCGGTTCCGCCTGTTGTCAAGTTACCGATTGAGATCACAGGAACCGAGACGCGTTTCGATTTGAACCAGCCAAGTGTGAAAAAAAGATTGCGAACCCCGACGCTAACGCGATAAAACGGCTTGAGGCACCACAGCGCAGCGCGAATGGCACTCGCAGTGACTGTGGAGTCCTGTTTTGCGATGATCTGAAGGAGTCTTGTTTGATCAAACACAAAGTCATGCGAAATTACTTTCGCGATACCCCGTTGTGAAATTGGTGAGCCCTTACAATACTCAATTGATGGAAGCGTAGGAACATGGCGTTTCAGCGATTGACTGGCCGAAGGGTTTCGCGTTAGAGGATTTCCGAAGGCGTAGAGGGTTTTGGTAACTCGCTGACGCGTCCGGCGTACGGTCAAACATTGTTAAACTGTATTGATCAATTAGTTCACTGAAACAATCATGCAAACCAATGAATGAATCAACAAATAAAGAGGGCTCGGGAAATGTTTCATGGAAGCCGCTTGATCGATTCGAGCGGCGCGTCGCGGGCGTCTTGATTGAAAAATCGAAAACAACCCCCGATGTCTATCCGATGACACTCAATTCAATTGCAACGGCTTGCAACCAAAAATCGAACCGTTCACCGCTGATGAATTTATCGCCGGAAGAGGCCGCTGACGTTCTTGATCGATTGCGTGGAATGGGCGCAGCGATGGAAGTTCAAGGCGATGGGCGTGTGCCTCGATACAAACATTTGCTCTACGAGTGGTTTGGCGTTGATAAGGCTGAGTTGGCCGTTTTGTGCGAACTGATGCTGCGTGGTCATCAAACGATCGGTGACTTGCGGGCTCGCGTCGCGCGGATGGAACCGATTGCAGGTCAGGAAGAGCTAAGGCCAATTCTACAGTCGCTGAAGGAAAAAGGCCTTCTGCTCGAATTAACCCCTCCAGGTCGGGGGCAAGTTGTATCCCACAATCTTTACCGAACCGAAGAACTCGTTAAAATCCGCAACTCGATTGCGGCCGAGGGCCTTGGCGTCTACGACACAGCCGATTCTGAGTCTTCGAAACCAGAAACCCTGTTAACTTCAATTGAGAGTCATGGGAGCCCGAGGGCTGAACTGGTAAATACGCCACCCGCCATGTTGGCCTTGGAGCAATTGCGATCGCGACTTGACCAAGTCGAAGAGCAATTGAGCGAGGCCTTGAGACGAATCGCACAGATCGAATCTGATTTGAGTTGAAAGGTGCATCCCCTTTGGCAGACGGAGCCTTATAGTCGCCAAAGTTTAGCCCAGTGGTTTTGTTTTTCTTTCCGGAAAAATGCTTGCGAGTAGTCTGGAAAGGAACAGCTCGCATTTCAAGCTCAATCGCGTTTAAGAAAACGTTAGGAACAAGCAGTCGGCAAATTGTCAATTCGCGATGGAATTGGGAAGTCTTGGTTGATCCTGCCGAAACACGATTCCGAACAAAGGGGAACGGGCCACCTTGTCACTTGAGGCGAGCCAACGATCACCTTTCTACGAGCTGAATCCCATGCTTAAAAGATTCATTGAAACATTTCGATCGGCAACACTGTTTGGAGCTACAGGTGTACTGTGCCTGGCGAGCGCAAGTGTTTCGATGGCTTGGCAATTTGGAGATTTGGAACCTGCTCTCAATAATCAAGTGCCAGATCCACTCAAGGAACTGTTGAAGCAAGAGGGCGAGATCATTCCTGGTGACTTGCCAAACCCGCAAGATTCATTACTACCGAGTTCCTTGGATGAGCCGGCTTTCGGCCGTCAAACGGATCGAGGACCCGGACAAAAAATTGTCGTTCGCACTCGTTTCGCAGGCTGGAAACAGGCCAATGCGACAGATCGAATAGCAAACGTTGGTCCTGAATTGCGTGGCAACTGGGTAATGATTTCGAATACGGGATACCTGCCCGGAAGACTTCAAGGTGATTCGGATGTCGACGTCGCGAAAGTGCAAGTCGTACTGTTGAATCATGGCGTCGTTGTCAACGAAACTCGTACAGACGAAAAAGGAAACTTCGCATTTGAGAATCTCGGCGAAGGCACTTATTCGCTGATCGGAATTGGCCCGAATGCATTTTGTGCTTTTGGCTTTAATGCGATCGATTACCGCGAATCAACTGCTGACAAAATGCCTAGTTCGATCGAAGTAATGGCGGTTGCAAACGAAACGTCGATCAATTTGGATTGGATCACATACTTTGCGCCGGCAATTCAGTTTCGGGTGTTCGGCCGTATTGATGAGAATGAAGGAACCGATGACCCAGCCGAATTGTACGGTGTCGAGGGGTTGGGAACGCACGGTCCTCGAGCCGTCGAAAGCACTGCGATCAAGTTCCATCAAGTAAAAATCGGTCCCGACGGGACACTTGTCGGTCGCCTACACCAAATGGACGAGATCAATGGTCGTCCCGTCGATGTTCGCGCTATGCGAGTCATGTTGTTGCAAAACGATAGTGTTGCCAACTCGGTTTCAGTTGACAACTTTGGCGTCTTTCAGTTCAAGGGTGTCGCAGCAGGCATCTATTCGCTCGTCGCAGTTGGAGCTGACGGTATGGCCTGCATCGGAATCGAAGCGACAGGTGGCGATACCCTTAACAGCAATACACCAACCAGAGCAACCAGGAATCCAGCCGGTGGTGACACGGCTACCAACGAAGCACAAGCTGCAAACGGTCCCCTGGACGTCGTGGATGTGGCTTTGATTAGTCCCGATGCCGTAGGTTGGCTCAACCATACAGCCCACGAACTTGCTTACGAAAGGGTCCTCAATCGACCTCTTCCACCTGGTTGTCCGCCACAAACTCCTTGCTACGGAGACATCAATAGTCTGTATTGCAAACGAAACGGTTTGCTTCGCGAGCTCTTCGGCGGCATGAATAGCTATTTTGATCAGGTGTTCTATGGTGAGTCATCGGGCTATGGACAAAATGGTCAGGGCGGCGGACCAGGAGCCTATGGCATGCCTGGCGGAGTTGCTCCTGGCAATTGTGGCGGAGTTGGTTGCGGTCAGCCCGGTTGCAGCACTTGCAACCCGCAAATGCCGATGGCACCAGGAATCGAGACCCTGCAACCCGCACCTGGTCCTTTTCTTTATCCGACACCTAGTCTCGACTTGAATCCATCAACTTTTCCAACAGAATCGATAGTTCCTGTTCCCATGTCTCAGAATTCCTCCAGTCGCACCACCCGTCGGTAGTCGATTGGTTTTAATTTGGATCCCCAGCAACTCCTAAGTTGCTTTTCGTGATTTTTTCGCGTGAATCGGCTGTTCTCATTTGAGGCCAGCCGATTCTTTTTTGACGAAGTAGAATCGGCAGTGCGTTTGGCTATTGGCGCGAGAAAATAGCCTTTCGCAATTCTTCTTCGAACGGAGTGCTGCTGTCGATAACCGATTGAAATTCGTCTTTGCTGAGTACAAAACAAACGACCTCGTCTCGAGCGCGGACGGTTGCGTTTCGCGGTTGTTGTTTGATCAGCGAAACCTCGCCAAAAAATGCGCCTTCCGAAAGTGAATTTATTTTCTTGCTATCGACTTCAATGTCCACCTCGCCCTTCCCGATTACGAAAAACTCTGCGCCCATTTCGCCTTGTCGAATAATTTCGCTGTTTGGCGAGAAACGTCGCATGTCCATTTTGTCGGCGACTTGAGAAATGGCTTGTGGCGTCATGCTGCGAAAGATTGGGAATTGATTGAGGACTTGGCACATCATTGCGTTGCGTTGTACCAACACGTTGGAACGAATGTTTCCGTCAACCATACTGACAATGCGATCAGCCACATCCAAGATCCGATTGTCGTGCGTGACAATGATAATCGTGCAGTCTTGATTGCGAGCTAGTTCTTGAAAGATCGTCACGACCTCACGTCCGGATTCGGCATCGAGCGCGGCTGTCGGTTCGTCGGCCAAGATGAGTTTGGGTTCGTGGATTATGCCCCGGGCAATGGCGACACGTTGTTTCTGTCCGCCGGACAACGATTTTGGTTTGTAGTGAATCCGATGCCCGAGCCCCAGGCGTTGCAATGTCGTTTCAATGCTCAACCGCGACTCCGCATCTCCGATTCCCAAAAGCTCCGTCGACATTTTGACGTTTTGAAAGGCGGTCAGTGATTCGAACAAGTTATGTGCTTGGAAAATAAATCCGATTTGCTTGCGGAGTTCCGTAGTGTTGGCCGCCGAAATGCCATTCAATTCTTGGCCAATCACTTTCAAACTGCCTTCTTGAACACGGCGCAAAGTTCCGATCAACGTCAATAAAGTCGTTTTTCCGGAACCCGAGGGACCCGTCATGATCACGATTTCGCCACGACGAATTTTTAGGCAATTATCAAACAAGACTTGTTTGCGCATTTCGCCTTCGCCGTAGTAATGATTCAAGTGCTCGACATTCACGCTTAAGTTCGCCGGGTCTGAGTCCCAAGTAGCGATCAGCGAATCGAGTCCAAAGTTTTTTTGATTCATAATGGTATTTCCATTTTCAGCATTGTGACCCACCGCTTTCAAAACAAACTTGCTGGATCGGCGGCTAACAGCTTTCGCAACGCCAACAGTCCCGAGATAACACACATCCCAATCGTCGCCAGCAGAATAGTTGAGACGCGCGAAAACGTTAAATGCATCAGCAAACCTGTCACGCTCGAATTCAGTTCAAATAGACACCAGGAAAGCAGGAGTCCGGGCACGAATCCGAGCAGCGCCAAATAGACGGCTTGTTGAACAACCAACGCAAAAAAATACCGGTTGCCGTAGCCCATTGCCCTCAGCGTTGCGAATTCACTCATGTGTTCGGAAATATCATTGGCGAGAATTTGATAACAGATAATCACACCCACAACAAAACCCATCAAGGCGCCAATCGCAAAAATCACTCCGATCGGCGTGTTCCTGGCCCAAAAACTGATTTCCTTGTCGATGAATTGTTGGCGAGTCAAGACGGTCGCTTCCTGGCCGAACGACGATTGCAATGAATTCGCGACTTCAGTGATGGACGCATCAGGGCTGACCTTGATCACCCCTAGATCGACTACCGACAGAGGGTCCGGGGCGCGATAGCGAAAGTACTTCACGAAGTTCTCTTGCGAAATCATCAAGTTGCCTTCATGCGCGAAATCCCTGCCGCTTTGGAAAAAG
>JAHEAM010000306.1:554-5185 GCA_024642765.1 Planctomycetaceae bacterium | reverse complement strand
GAGTTTCACTTCGAGGCGATGCTGGACGCCGGCGCCGCGATGACTCGTTTGCTGGAACTTCTGATGACAACTTTTCTTCTTGAAAGTGCTTGTCCGTTGAATCTGGGCTCGTTGATTCACCTCGGTTTGGTCGACGGCGGCGGCGACGTTTTCGATTTGGATCGGAGGACAATTCGCGATCGGCAACCGGCTCTTGGAACGAGTCACTAGAATCCGGTTCGTCGACAGCCTGAGCCCGCGGCCTTCTTGGTTCTGGCGAATCATTGGTCGGCCGTCGCTCGCGGCTATCACGGCGTGACCGATTGGATCCACCTCTTGGCAACGCACTTTGCTTTGGAACGAGATCTTCCACTTCGAACTCAATGTATTCAGCTTCATCGCCATCGCCAATATCGGCATCGCCATAGCCAATGGGCTCGTTAACCTCGATTTCACTATCAATGCCAAACGGCGTCACATCGTCAACCATACGACGAGGTTTTTCGTGTTCCGTAACCGACTCAATCGGAGGTTCAAAAAGATCGTCCAGCGGATTGGCTTTCGGTGCCGCAGTTTTTTTGGAACGAAGGTTTTGTTGTGCCTCAGGATCTGCAAAAGCAACGGGATCTTTGCCCCTAGGTTTTTCAGGGTTCAGTGTGTTTTTTGTTTTGTCGCGGGTTAAGCCCAACGCAGAAGCCAATTTTTCCCAATGAGATTTGGGCTTTTCAGCCTTAATGGGCACAGCCGCTTGGGATGTGCTGACGGCCTCCTCAAACACTTCATTTTGAGCGAGTTGCGGTTGATTTATTTCCGCCTTGTTCGCTGCTGCGGAAGAAATTGCTGGGGGAACAACAGGCAAATCATCTTCATCGTCGTCGATGGGTTCAAACTCTTTTTTCTGTGCGGCAAACATCCCGACAATGGCGTCAGCTGGTTTTTTTTTCTTGTCGGCAAAAAGATCGGAAAACGGATTTTTTTCGTTCGGATCAAAGCTCATCTTATTGGCTTTCTAAAGCGATGGTTCGTTTCGGACAGCGGCGTTCGTTTCACATTTGCTTGGCAGGAAACCCAAAACGCGACGATCGACGAAACGCATAATGTTTCATTCTTGACTCATTGTACCCAATTCGCTCCTATTTGGGCTATATCCTTTTGGTGCACGATCGACAGATCAAGGAGTAATCCAAGTGTACACGCTAAATGACAAGAACTTTCCCAATAGTAGGACTTCGGTCTGAATTTGATGCAGCAGCAAAATACCGGTACTGCAATCAGCGTCGCAGAGGATCGGTTTCTACTAGTCTCCAAAGCTCTGTTTGTGAAGTCAAATGCGAACACGGCGAAGCGAAATTGGGGGAACTTCCTGATTTGCAACCAGTCATTTAAATTATGGACCTCGAAGGTTTGCTGGGGAGGATTTTGGGATTAGCGACGACTCAAATTAATTGGCAAAATCGGGCCTGAACAGCTTGAAAACTGTGGAATTGTTCGATTGCAAAGGAGAAATTGCCCTTCCTTACCTTTGGAATTTAGATAGAATCTGAGGATGCTCCGGAAAAGTAAAAATCTTCGCACTAGTTGATCTGCAATTTTCGGTGAAAATCCATTCGGCGGAATGGACTTTTTCGACTGGAAATGCGTCAACGTTCTTTTGACGGTTCCTGTCGGTTTTTCTTGTGGAAGTCATGTCTTTTTTGGCTGACATGGTCTTTGCCGCAAGATTGGCCTTTGTTAGTAGTTGTATTTAGCCAAAGGATTTTCTGAATTACGGTGGATCAATGAAACTTGAGAAAATTAGAAATATCGGTATCTCCGCACACATCGACTCTGGAAAAACGACGTTGAGCGAGCGGGTACTCTACTACACCGGTCGGATTCACAAAATCGAAGAAGTCAAAGGCGGCGGTGACGGCGCGACCATGGACCACATGGAGCTAGAGAAAGAACGCGGCATCACGATTACAAGCGCTGCGACGTATGCGGTTTGGAAAGATTTCAATATCAACTTGATCGACACCCCCGGCCACGTTGACTTTACTGTCGAAGTTGAACGCAGTTTGCGCGTTCTGGACGGAGCGGTCCTTGTGCTCTGTTCGGTGGGTGGCGTTCAAGCCCAGTCGTTGACTGTTGACCGACAAATGAAACGCTACAATGTTCCCCGTTTGGCGTTCATCAACAAGATGGACCGAACCGGAGCGAATCCGTACAAAGTCGTCAAACAAATGCGCGAAAAGCTTGGGGCTGACGCGGTGATGTTGCAAATCCCGATTGGTGCTGGTGAAACATTTGAAGCCGTCATTGACCTTGTGAAAATGAAGGCCCTCTATTTCGACGGTGAGAAAGGTGAAACCGTACGCGAAGAAGAAATCCCTGCCGCGAACTTGGACGAAGCCAAGAAAATGCGTCAGGAAATGCTCGAGTCATTGTCCATGTACAATGACCAAATGATGGAGCTTCTGCTTAGCGAAGAAGAAGTTCCTTTGGAATTGATTCATGAAGTAATTCGAAACGCCTGTCAAAATCAAAACATGACACCCGTTTTGGTTGGTTCTGCGTTCAAGAATAAAGGTGTTCAGCCCTTGCTTGACGCTGTTACCACATATTTGCCATCACCACTCGATCGAACGATTAAGGCCAAAAGTTGGGAAGACCCAACAAAGGACTTCCCATTGAAGGCCGATCCGAAAGGTGCGTTTGTTGGAATGGCGTTCAAAATCGTTGAAGACCCCTATGGTCAATTGACTTACATGCGTGTTTATCAAGGCAAGATTAGCAAAGGTGAATCGTATTTCAACCAACGTACTCAACGCAAAGAACGATTCAGTCGAATCGTGCGAATGCACTCTGACAAACGTGAGGAAATCGATTCCGCTACAGCTGGAGACATTGTTGCCGTGATGGGCATCGACTGCGCTAGTGGTGACACTTACGGTCAAGAAAATAAAATGTGTTCTTTGGAAAGCATGTTTATTCCCGAAGCGGTTATCAAGATGGCGGTGATGCCAAAAGATCGCACCAGCGGCGATAAACTTGGCAAGGCTTTGCAACGTTTCCGCAAGGAAGACCCGACTTTCCAAGTCAATACCGACGAGGAAACCGGCGAGACCATTATCGCAGGCATGGGCGAATTGCACTTGGAAATCTATGTTGAACGCATTCGACGCGAGTACAAAATCGAGGTCGAGGTAGGCGCGCCAAAAGTGAGCTATCGCGAAATGCCAACCACTGGAGTTGAATTCGATTACAAGCACAAAAAACAATCGGGTGGTTCAGGACAATTTGCTCATATCAAAGGTAAACTGGAACCTCTTCCGGAAGATAGTGAAGAACAATTTGTTTTCGAAGAGTCGATCGTTAGCGGTCGTATTCCAAAGCAATTCATTCCAGCTGTCGAAAAGGGAATGCGTTCGATGATTGGCAAAGGGACGTTGGCCGAGTATCCAGTCGTGCATTTCAAAGTACATTTGATGGACGGTTCGTACCACGACGTTGATAGTTCGGAAATGGCGTTCCAAATCGCTGCCAAGGATTGCTTCCGCGAGTACTTCCCGAAGACTAAGCCTGTGATCCTCGAGCCAGTGATGTTGGTTGAAATCGAAGCCCCGGAGAATTTCCAAGGTGGTATCGTAGGCGACTTGACCTCGCGCCGTGGAATCATCGTATCGACAGACACTCAAGCCGACAACATTTCACTGATCATTTGCGAAATCCCGCTTAGTGAAACGTTCGGTTATTCAACGGACCTTCGCAGTTTGACTCAAGGCCAAGGAACGTTCACGATGGAACTCAAGGGCTATCGACGAACTCCGAGTCATGTTCAAGAAGAAGTTATTGCGGATAGGAAAAAGCAAAAGGAGGATAAATTGGTTGGTGCTCGCTAGTACAGAATATGTCGCGTCGACACGTTGATGAAAACGATCGCGTGATATTTGCACCCATCAATTTTAATTCATTCTGTCTTTTCGCAAATAGAAAATCAAAAGCGGCTGCCATTCGGCATGCCGCTTTTTTGTTGACGCTTTTTGCTTAACAAAATGGCTTTCGACATTTCCCTCTATCTATTGCCTTTCGGACGGACTGCGAGTTCCAGCAGTTGCTCAACTGCCACTCACGACATCCAATCGCCTACTTTGGCGCTAGAAAAGTTGCTTGGCGCTTGATTTCACGGGGTGAAATGCGATTCTGCCCCCTCTTCCAGAAGAAAACTGTCCTTTTGATCTTGAACTTAAGCTTATCTTAATGTCGAGTTACTTATGATCTCGCACGTGAATGAGGATTGTTCCATCAGGCTCCCCGATTTATCATTGCCCTGGAATCTATCACTAGCCGATCCGCAACCCAAAATAATTAGACTCATGAAATTTCAAAAAATCGCACTTGTATTTTGTGTTTCGATATTGGTTTCTGTGATCGTAATCGCGGGGACCATTGATTTGAACAACCTGTTCAATTACGAAAACCAAACGATTCCCAACTATATCTCACGCGACAATACCCTGGAAAACAGTATTGACGATGCAACGGCGACGTTGGGCCGAGTCCTGTTCTATGACACCAATTTATCGGCTGACAACGCTATCTCGTGTGCCAGTTGTCATCAGCAACAGTTTGCGTTTTCCGACCCCAACTTAGTCAGCCTGGGAATCAACGGC
>JAHEAM010000306.1:0-539 GCA_024642765.1 Planctomycetaceae bacterium | reverse complement strand
GGTCGCCATTCCATGCGATTGATCAATAGCCGATTCGGTTCCATGTTTCGGTTCTTTTGGGATCAGCGTGCAGAGACTCTCGAAGAACAAGTTACGATACCGATCCATGATCATACCGAGATGGGATTCAGCGGTACTAATGGCGATCCCGACTTTGCTGATTTGATCATAAGAATGGAAGGGACACCTTACTACAAATCGCTGTTCATGATGGCTTTTGGTGATACCACAATCAACGAAGATAGAATGAAATTGGCACTCGCTCAATTTATTCGCAGTATTCAGTCGTTCGATTCTAAGTTTGATGTGGGACTGGCGTTGAAAAATGGAGATCTTAACGCTCCGTTTCCAAACTTTTCGCCAGCAGAAAATCTTGGAAAGGAACTTTTTCTGACTCCAGCGATATTCCAAATTCCACAACAAGGTCAAACGCCAACAGGCCAACGAATCGACGGGGGGTTTGGATGTCAACGTTGCCACCAAGCGCCGGAGTTCAGTATCGACCGTCAACCGCCAGTTACGACGCAGCGTAACAACGG
>JAHEAM010000305.1 GCA_024642765.1 Planctomycetaceae bacterium | reverse complement strand
GCAGTCTTTCGAGTTTGAGCTTCGAACAAAAATGGTGTGCGGTCCTCGTTCGCTCGACCAGATTGGGCAGTTGGCGCTTTCGTTTGCTGGGCGTCGCGCACTAATAGTTTCTGATCCAGGAATTGTGCAGGCTGGTTATCCCGATCGGGCGCGGAATGCACTCGAGGCAGAAGGTTTCGCAGTGCAGGTATTTTCGGAGACTGGGGAGAATCCAACAACAGACCATGTCGCCGCTGGTGTTGATGTGGCGCGCGCATTTCAACCGGAGTTGTTGATTGGCCTCGGTGGCGGCAGCAGCATGGACTGTGCGAAAGGAATCAATTTTTTGTATTCATGCGGCGGAAGAATGCAAGACTATTGGGGCGTCGGGCTTGCAACTGGCCCGATGTTACCGATGATCGCAGTGCCAACGACATCTGGGACTGGCAGCGAGATGCAATCGTTCGCCTTGATCTCCGATGCGGAAACGCATGCGAAGATGGCCTGCGGTGACAAACGAGCCAGTTGCCGAATCGCGATTCTTGACCCTGAATTGACTTTAACGCAACCGGCCATGGTTACGGCGGTCACGGGGATTGATGCGATTTCGCACGCGGTCGAAACGTTCGTTTCGAAGAAACGAAATGCCGTTTCGCAAATCTATAGCCTTGCGGCTTGGCAACTCTTGTCACGGCACATTGAGGATGTTTTCGAGAACCCGTCGAATTTGGAAGCTCGCGCTGGAATGCAATTGGGCGCGGCTTGGGCAGGACTTGCGATCGAAAATTCGATGTTGGGTGCGGCCCATGCGCTTGCGAATCCTGTGACTGCACGGCACGGTACTATCCACGGTCAGTCGGTTGGTATTTCGCTGCCACATGTGGTGCGATTCAATGGTCACCAATGCGACGAGTGGTATTGTGAGTTATTGCGCGCCAGCGAATCATCGGGGAAAACACCGGCCGCCTCGACGGGCTCCGCAGGCTTGTCGGAATACTTGTCGGCCCTTGTTCGCAAGGCCGGTTTGTTGACTCGCTGGTCTGATTGTGGCGTTGCTCGCGATGAAGTCGTGGAGTTGGGAAAAGAAGCAGCCAAACAATGGACAGCAAAATTCAATCCACGCCAAGTTTCGGAAGGCGATTTACAAACGCTCTATGAACAAGCCTTTTGATTGAGAAAGTAACTTCAATGTGGAATGATTCTGTCGTTAGCTCCGCGAAAGAGAAATTGTATTCGCTTATCGCTCCCTCCTGCACCTTGTGCGCTGTCATCTTCTTGACGGGTTGTAGCGAACCCGAAGCTCAGCCCAAAGTGCCTTCAACTGTCGACGCAATAGCCGAAGTTCAATCCAGTTCTCCGACGACGATAGAGCCTGTGCCTAAGGTCATAATTCAAGACGAAGCCGATTCGCCTGTTCCCCCGGAAGATAAACCAGCGACGGCTGATGTAACACCTGCCGCTCAACCGTTCGAACAATATGCGGGGCAATCCGAGTTGCTGGTTGCTCCGGCCATCTCGATCAAAGACAAAGATGCGAAATGGAGTTGGCCACTTTTTCGTGGGACTGAATTGGCAACGGGAGTCTCAGGATCGCCGCTCCCGCCGGACGATGAACTTCAAGTTCTTTGGCAGCACAAAATCAAAAAGGGTGAAATTCAAGCAACCGCCTGTTTAGCGCTGCTCAACGGAACACCCGCTGCAATCGTTGGTGATATGGACGGACTAATTCTGGCGCTCGATCTTGAGACAGCAGAGGTGATTTGGACCTACAAAATCAAATTCGGATATGTGTGCTCGCCGGCGTTTTACAACAACCGAATCTATATCGGAAACATCGATGGGATTTTCTTATGTTTGGATGCGAATGGAAAATTGGTTTGGGAATATCAAGCCGAGATGGAGATTGATGGCAGCCCGACCTTTTATGAAGATTTGGTTTTGTTCACTTCGCAGGATTCGTATCTGTACGCTTTGAAGGCGGAGACAGGAGCGTTCGTTTGGAAAGTTGCTGCGGGCGACCAATTGCGTTGTGCGCCGATTGTTATCGAGGGATTAGCGTTTCTGGCGGGGTGTGACGCGACCTTACATTCAATCGTATTGAAAGACCAAACTTCGGGTGAAGGCGTCAATATTGAATCGCCAACGGGTTGCACTCCAGCGGTTATGGGCGACTTGATCTTTTTCGGGTCGGAACAGGCCGGATTCATGGCCGTTGATTGGAAAACGCAAACCAGAGTTTGGTCGTACAGCGACGACAACACCGTGCTATCGGTTCATGGAAATGCAGCTGTTACTGCTGGCCGCGTGATTTTTGGTGACACAACTCGTCGCGTTCATGCACTGGATCCGCAGACTGGGAAAAAAATCTGGGAGGCTGGGTTGCGTTCGGGTGTGGACGGATCGCCAGTCATTGTGGGTGACCGTGTTTTTGTGGGGGGATTGGATGGCCGTCTTTATTCATTGAGTCTTTCGGATGGAACGATTCGCTGGCAAAAAGAGTTCGGTGGACAGTTTCGCGCCTCACCGGCCGTTGGATTTTCACGCCTTGTCATTGCCAGCGACGATGGGGTGATCTATTGTTTAGGAAGTACCAAGCGTTGAGTCCGAAGGGACTTGGCTAATACTGTTGTTAATCGAATCGAGAATCATGAACGCGGAATCTACCAAGACCGAAGTCGGCAGCTATTTCATTTCCAACTACCCACCTTATAGCCAGTGGAATGAAGAGAGTCTTATTGAAATCGAACAAGCACTTGCAGCGCCACCCAAACCCGTGCCGCTAGGCTTGTACTTGCACATTCCGTTTTGCCGCAAGCGTTGCAAGTTCTGTTATTTCAAAGTTTTCACCGAAAAGAACGCTGGCGAAATTGAGACCTACGTTTCAGCATTATCGCGCGAGATTGAATTGGTAAGTCAGTTGCCGGTCATGGGGGATCGTCCGTTTCGGTTTGTCTATTTTGGTGGCGGCACGCCATCGTTTTTGAGTAGCAAGCAACTGACCAGTCTCGTAGATCGCCTTCGACAGAACATCAATTGGGACCATGCCGAAGAGGTGACCTTTGAATGCGAGCCCGGCACACTTCAAGAAAACAAACTTGAAACACTGAAAGAACTAGGTGTTACTCGTCTCAGTTTGGGCGTCGAAAATTTCACAGACAGCGTCCTCGAAGAGAACGGTCGTGCGCACCTTTCGAAAGAAATCTATCGAGCTTGGGAATGGATCCAACGAATCGGCTTTCACAATGTTAACATCGATTTGATCTCAGGCATGGTCGGTGAGAATTGGGACAACTGGAAATATAATATTGCCAAAACTATTGAACTGTCGCCCGACAGCGTCACGATCTATCAAATGGAATTGCCATTCAACACCGTTTATTCCAAAGATATCCTTGGCAATCAAATAGAAACACCCGTGGCCGACTGGCCATTGAAACGGGCTTGGTTGAATTACGCATACGACGAATTGTTGGCTGCCGGTTACCATGTTTCGAGTGCCTACACGTTGGTGAAGGATCCGGAGAAAGTCAATTTTAGCTATCGCGATAATTTGTGGGATGGCTCCGACTTGTTGGCTACGGGTATCGCAAGTTTTGGACATGTTAGTGGTGTTCACTACCAAAACAAGCCCGAATGGAAAGACTACACGAAAACGTTGTTGGAAGAAGATCGTTTGCCGCTGGGGCGTGCAATGCGTCCGTCGCCGCATCAATTGTTGATCCGCGAAATGATTTTGAAGTTGAAGCGTGGTTACCTGGACGTGAACGAATTTCAAGCCAAGTATGGGGTGAACATTTTGGACGTTTGGTCTGACGTTTTTGAGTCACATCGCAAGGCTGGCTACCTGACAATGACTGAAGAGCGAGTGGAGCTGACCCGTGAGGGGTTGATGCGTGCCGATGGATTGCTGCCGCCGTTTTTCGAGGACCAATTTCAGGGGGTTCGTTATACATGACCGAATCTCTCGTCTTCATGATGGGCGAGTATCGCGCTGAGTTCCCAACGGATCGCTTCTACGCGCCGAACCACATGTGGGGCCTGGCGTGTGGCGAAAACCGATGGCGTTTCGGTTTCACATCGTACGCTGTTAGATTATTACAAGACGTCTATTTTTTGGATTGGCTCGTAGAGGAATCGGCTTCCTTGGTAGGCGGTCAAGAAATTGGGGCCATTGAGAGTAAGAAAGCCGAGAGCGCACTCTACGCGCCGTTGCCAGGCCAGCTTGTGTTGCTCAATAGTCGTCTCATGACTGACCCTTCAACGATCAATGTCGATCGGTATGGCGAAGGCTGGCTATTTGAGTTGCAAGTGAACGACAGTAGCTCGCTACTTAACGCCCAAGACTACGTTGCACATTTGGACGGAGTTTGGGAAAAGACGCAGCGCACGATCAAGGGCCAGATGAACGAATAGGTTCGTTTGCAATTCGAAACGCTTTTGGAGGCGTAAGTTGGCCGACAGGACCCTTGCCGAGGCGACCGTCCGTTTTGTCGACAGTTGAAACATTTTTTCAAGTTACTTGAGTTGGTTGTTTCGAATAGTGCGCAGTTGCGTTGGCAATAAGAGCAGTCTCTCGTACAAATGGCCGGAAATCAGTAGCAGCACTCTCGAGAATATCACAAGTCTTCCGCATGGGTGCCGTTGACTGCGCAATACATCTGTTTCTGAGCAGCAGCGGACACGCTGGCAATCCCAAATGTCTTGTGTTTGATTTGATTTAAGCAAAAAACAAGATCAAAAAAGTTGACTTCGCAACACTTCTTTGAATGGAACCTGACATTTATTGGTAAAATGAAACGTTGCCACGAGAGTCGTTTCCTTAATTCAAGTTGCGAAGACGGCAACCAGTCGGTTATAAAAACGATTGGTATTTTTGGTTGTTACCCTGAACAGAGTTGTAGAGTCATGAAGCTTTCTTTTGGCCAGCATTTGCAGCAAAAACAAATGCAGTCCCTTGCGCCGCGGATGATCCAGTCGATGGAGATTCTGCAAATGCCGCTGGTCGAACTGAACGAACGCATCGAACAAGAACTCATTGAAAATCCCGTGTTGGAATTGCGGGAGTCCGATCCATCGCTGCCGAGCGAGAAAGAAGGCCCCAACGCGGAAAAAGAAACTTCGGACGTCGAACAAAAAGAACTCGTGATTGACGAGGGACATACGGCGGACGACTTTGAACGACTCTTAAATCTTGATCAGGACAACCCAACATTTTTCGA
>JAHEAM010000304.1 GCA_024642765.1 Planctomycetaceae bacterium | reverse complement strand
ACTCAGTGTTCATCAGTTACCCTCATCGTCCGTAACAAACGTCGCAATAGCTGACGGTACAAAAACGTTGAATTCAATCGCGCACAATCCTCAAGAAAACTTCAATCCCACGACAAGAAGTGTTACCTTAACTTAACACGTCACCAGTCTCTGACACATAGGGTTCGGCAATTGCATTGTCAAAAGAAAAAAGCCGCCGCATCGCTGCGATGGCTTTCTAAAATAGATTCATTGTGCAATCTTAACGGCTTTATCCCTGATCCTTAGCCCCCAAACAAACTTGCAAAGATACCTAACAAACCGTCGTTCGCAATGGTATTCGATGGCATCCAAAGGTTCCGAGCCACGTCATAAGAAATCATCAATCCGAGAGCCAAGAACAAAGAAGTAAAGCTCAACGCCACAACTTGCCAAACGGTGTATGGGAATTCGGTCCCCATCGGTACACCTACCGGAGCAAGAGTTGTCGTCATTCCTGACTCGTTGTCTAGCATCGCTTCGGATGCCCCCAAGTCACCATCGGCCAGAAGCGTTGATTCCGAATCCCCAGCAAACAAATCCGAGTCATCAAGTGCAATGACCTGAGAACCGCTGTTGTCTTCGGCGCCGTCATCCTCGAATGGCGTCAAATTGAAATCGTCTTCCTGCATCATCGTTGCTGCATCAGCATCTGCCGCTTCGGCCAAACTTATCATATCGTCGTCAGGCAATTCCAAGTCGTCGATATCCGACCCGCCCAACTCAAGCGAATCCGAAAGCGAAATCCCGCTATTATTGGCACTTAAATTGATACTATCATTTGATTCAAGCACCAATTCGGAACTGGAGTCACTGTCTTCCAAGACAATATCACTATCTTCAAAATCGCTACTCAAGTCGATCGCATCCGCCAACGAATCGGAATCCGCCAGTTTCAAATCGTCATCAAATAGATCGTCTTCATTGAGGTTCATGCTCGACTTCGAATCTTCCACTTTTTCGCTCATGGCCTTGAGCAATTTGCCAGTCGATCCTGTCTCGTCGTCGAGCAAAAGATCTTCGTCAAAAACGCTATCGTCTTTCTTGGCTTTGTTGGGTGCTTTGGACTGAATAGTTTCTTGATCATCATTCAATGCAAGATCGAGACTGCTGTCGCCGAACAAAAGATCATCGTCGTCATCCGTGTTGCCCAAATGCGAAACATCAGCTTCGTCATTGTCAAATTGGAGCATGTCACTATTGTCGCCCAAGTCAACATTGCCGTCGAGTTCGTCTGAGTCTGACAAACTACTATTGCTATCGTCATCGAGCAATAAGCTACTGTCGGATGAATCGAACGCAGAATCGTCGTCCACTTTCGATTTGGACTTGCCGGAAGGCTTGCCACCTGAAGCTTTGCCCACGGCAGGTTCTGGATCGCTCAGTTCATCGCTCGAAAGTTCAAAATCATCATCCGACAACAGCAACTCGTCCGATTCTTCGAAACTCAAGAAGTCATCATCGCTGTCAGCTGCGTCGCGGCCTAGATCCGCTTTAGCATCGTCATCTAGCAACCCAGCGCCAAACGACGACGCTGATTTAATATCGATCGCAAACTCATCTGCGAATCGATCCAATTCTGTTTGTTTGAACTTCCAACTGGTGCCATCGCGGTAGCCGAAAATCTGATTGCTTGAGACCATTTCTTTGAGACGATCGGCGGACATCCCCAGCATCTTGGCTGCTTTATCCAATGGAATCAATTCGGACATGATCTAGAATTCTCCGTGACGAGTGCGATGTTCGGCGTCAAAAAAGTGGTCTTTGTAAATATCGACCGTGAATTGCATACAAACTGCTTGATTGAGTATTAATACGAATTCAACGATAGGGTGGGGCCAAGGCCATTAATTGACGCTTTCCCTACACCCCTCTTATTTTATTAGCGACCCACTAGGATTCAAGCAAAACCCGCAAAATTCATGGCCAAAATGGCGTGATACTCGAACTATCCGTTGCAACCTAGCCATCCGGAACAGAGAATCCAATCAATTCGGTGGGAATCATGCAAGCAAGTTTCTTTCCAACTTGAAATTAGTTAACCGACGAAGGCAAGCCTAAAGTGTTCAAAAGCCTATTTGCAGTCATCATTTTGTGCCTGATTTTTCTTTCTGTCGGACGTTCGAATGCGACGACCTTTGGGCAGCATACGTCGTCAATAGTTGAAGATGAAACTCTCGATCAAGAGCCCAGCACACCAGCGTTAGAATCAAAACGTTGTCGTATTTTGTTCTTGGGTAACAGCCACTCGGCAAACCACAACATTGCCGGCTTGGTGGAATCGATCCTCAGAGATGCAGCGCCTGAAAAAGACATTGATTGTCACCTGAAGACTGCAGGATTCCTAGATTTTTTCGTGGCAGATACCAAACTAATGCATTCGCTAAAAGATGGAACTTGGGACTATGTAGTCTTGCAAGGTCAGAAAATCAGCATGAGCGGGAAATACTCCTACTCCACCAAGGAAGCAGCGGAAATCGCCGCAATTTGCTTTGAAGGAAAAACGAAAGTAGTTTGGTTTGCTGAATGGAGTCGAAAAGATGTCGAAGGCGAGAGAGAACGAATCTTGAAAATCTATTGCGATCTCGCAAAAACAAACAACGATATTGTTGCCACTATCGGAAATGCCTGGGAACTGTCTCTCGCTGAAAAGCCAAAATTGAAGTTGCACTCAGCTGATGGCAATCACGCCAACAAAGTTGGGGCGTTATTGACTGCATTTGTATTGGCATCCAACATTGCAACCGCCGACGCTCGACGTTTCAATGACGTGCCCAAATTGGAAATCGATGCCGAAACGCAAGCATTCCTTAAAACCATAGCTTGGAAAACGCAACATGACGCTAAAAAAGACTCTGCCGGCCAAAAAAACTCTTCGCCAGAGACATCGATAAACAAATAGTTCAAATCAACTACTTGCACTTCGGTAACTGCGGAGCGCACGATTAAAAATCCAACGACTTGCAAACAAGCTGGCTACAGCCATAAAGGCCCCCAAGCCGGCGTACCCCCACTCCCAGAGCCGCCACGATCCCCCCAGAGGATTGGCCAAGACGCGAGCTGGCACATTCGAGACAACCAAAATCGGCACCACAAAAGTAAAGGTGCCCCATAGAGCCCAACCAATGCCACCGCGTTGATAAATCTCCATCGGATACCGATAAAAATTCGTGATGTAAAACCAAAAATCATATAGGTTCTGATTGCGTCCCAACCAAATACTTGTCGAAGCCAAAGCAATCATCACGCTGTACATCACAACAACACCACATAGCACGAAAAACAGATACGCAAAAATCGTCCACCATGCAAAACCCAAATCTTTACCCGGCTCATGCCACAAAGCGACAACTGACGAAATGACCAGGCCAACTCCCAACAATACATTTGGAATTTGTGCCCAATTCATTCGTGGAAACGAGATCAAGAATTGCGTATCAATCGGCTTCAACAATGCGAAATCCAAACCGCCCGTTCGAATCATTTCGCTAAATTCATCAAAATTCCCCATGAACATCAACTGAATCAACCCATTGATGATCCAAACCGTTCCCAAAAAAACAAAAAACTCGTTTTCATGCCAACCGGACTCGGGCCCAATCGAACTCGTGAATCGATAAATAATCTTGAACAAAACAAAATTCATTGCAGCCCATGACATCGAGGTGATGCACTGCAAAATGAAATCCGTTCGAAACGACATATCACGAATCAGCGAGTTGCGGCAGAAGGTATACCACACACGCAAATACCGCGAGACAACTGGCATACGCTGAATGGATTGTGTTTCGGTACTTGCCATTTCTCCCTAGCCCCCAAAACCGCTGTAACGAACGATTCCTCGCGACCACAGGATGCGCGCCAACGCCAAAAACAGACATACCCAAACCAGCTCGACAAACAGCCCCTCGTACATTTCCGTACGATCAAGTTTCCCAAGAAATACAGCCGCCGGAAAATAAGCCAAGTATTTGAGCGGCATCCAATCGACGAAAAACTGTAACCAACCGGGCAACAATTCCAAGGGAAACATGTGTCCAGACAACAGGAAATTCAACAACATGTAAATGAATGCCAGTGAACTGACCTCAAGCAACCAAAAAGACACAAGCCCCAAACAGGCCTCGAGGAAAAAGCCCAAGACGAACGACAGTATTAGCGAAACCAAAAACACGAACAAAACTTCAAGGTCCGGCCACCCGTCCAAAAAATACCCGCGACACAAAAAGAAAACAAACGCGAATGGTAGCGCCGCGATGAAATAATAAACCAACTTGTGCGCCACTCGCTGCACCAACAAACTGCCGAGCAAGTCGATCGGTTGAATCAGAAATTTCTTGATCTCGCCGGTTCGAACCAGGCGAGTGATCCCCGACGTGAGGCCAGGCATACTCGAAAACGCTCGACTTATTGTCACCATCAAGTAATACGCCACCATGTCGCCATAGCGATAACCTGCAATTTGCCCGGTCGGACCATTGGCAGACTCCGACGCGTTTGGAAGAGACTCAAAAATCGCCCACCAGAGAAAAATCTGGGTTAATGTGGGCAGGAAACGCATCAAAGTTCCGAGCATGAAATCGCCACGATATACAAGGCGTTCGTTCAACGAAATCTTGAAAAACGTCCACCACTTTTGAATCCGCCTCAACCCAGGAAGCGATCGCGCCGCAAGTACTACCTCTGCTTCCGCATTCATAAGCTCCTCTCCGCAACAGCTGCATGTGAATGGGCTGCTTGAGACTGAATTGCGGCGGCATTCGATGCCTCGGAAAACATGGAGGCGATCACTTCCTCTAGCGGCGGGTCTTCTACAACGACGTCGGCGACCTGATGATCGCGCAGCATTTCCGATAGTACTCGCGCCACTTCATCGCGCGCGACGCGAAATTTAATTTTCGGCGGCTCGATCGAGATGACTCCCGGCATCGATTGCAGGGTTTCAAAATTAGAACTATCGCTCAACTGCAAAGTCACGACTTTATCACCGCTAAATTGGTCGATAATTCCAGTCAAGGATCCGTCGTAGTGGATCAAGCCTCCGGCAATGACAACAACTCGCTTGCACAACGCCATAATGTCCTTCATGTAATGGCTTGTCAGCAGGATCGTGATCTTGCGTTCCTTTTGATAGTATTTCAAAAACTGTTGAATGCGGTGCTGAGCCACGACATCAAGCCCAATC
>JAHEAM010000303.1 GCA_024642765.1 Planctomycetaceae bacterium | reverse complement strand
GGGGCTAGTCGGCGCGGGGCGTACGGAGGTTGCCCACCTCATTGCCGGTTTTCATCTTCCGGATTCAGGGACAATCTACGTTGACGACCGGAGGCAATTGTTTCGTTCGCCGCGTGACGCGATTCTCACTGGCGTATGTTTATTGACGGAGGATCGACAAGGACAAGGCCTGGTGCTTGGCCACTCCGTACAAGAAAATTTCGGGCTGCCTAATTTGGATCGATTCTCCACAAACGGCGTTCTGAATCTGGCAGCGGAAACCAAATCACTTCTTGCCCATGTTGAAAGATTGAAAATCAAAATCGCGTCCCGTCATCAATGTATAGGGCAGTTAAGCGGAGGGAACCAGCAAAAAATAGTCTTGGCGAAATGGCTGGAACGAGATTGCAAGGTCTTTGTGATTGACGAACCGACCCGTGGGATCGACGTCGGAGCCAAATACGAAATCTATTTGCTCATCAATGAACTTGCGACTCAAGGAAAAGCGGTGATCATGATTAGCTCTGAGATGCCGGAAATCATGGGAATGTCTGACCGAATTTTGGTGATGCGCGAGGGGCGAATCGCTGGTGAAATTGACCAACCTCGATTGGCGACACAAAAAAAGATCATGCAGTTGGCAGCTAATTAATGGAATGAAACCGTAACCCGCCGCGTATGCAAGTGAATCTAGATTTTGACCGGTTCCTTGCTTACGCGGCGGGTTACGAAAAACATGCAACAACGATCCTTACGCGCCGAGTTAGGAATAATTGGAATCAAACATCAGTAAACCCATTCAGGAATATCCCGAAATCGAATGTCCAAATGAAAAACAAACTCAGTACCCTCAATCGCTTGATGACCGACTATGGAATGATATTTGTTCTGTTGTTGCTGATGACTGTACTCAGTCTTTCAACCATCGATCGACAGCAGGCGAGTGGATGGGCTGCTGGGATCGAAGTCGCAAGGTCGCTCAATCGAAACGCAGTGCAGGCGCAGAACATTTTGATCGTGACTGCCGACGGAACGCTCGATCAAGAATACGCCGGGGGCATTCGAGAGGCGTTGGATAAACGACACAATCTGGTCGACGCGGTTCATGCCGGACCACGCGAGGCCAATTTGGCATTGAAGCAGACGGCCGAACAAGGAGTCTCGATCGACGTCATCGCTTGCTCGAGCTCCTCCGCCAAATGGGACCCTGTAAAAAACAGTTCTGCAAAAAAGGTTATGCCAGCCAGTTATGTTTGGCCTGATTTTTTAATGTCAGATAATCTGGTAACGATTGCCCAAAGAATTACGATAATTGCCATCATCGCCATCGGCATGACGATGGTGATTATCACGGCTGGAATCGACCTGTCGGTTGGCAGTTTGATTGCGTTGTCGGCGGTGATCACGGGCGTTTTGATTCGCGATGTGTTTGGTGGCAAGGATGCCGGGATAATTGCGCTTTGGGTGAGTGCCCTTGGCGGGATTTTGGCCTGCGGTGCCGTTGGGTTTGGCACTGGTTTCCTGATCGCAGCGTTTCGTTTGCCCCCGTTTATCGTAACACTCGCCATGATGTTAGTGATTCGGGGCGTTGCCAATGTGATATCGAATCAACGAACGATTCATGAAATACCGATTGCGTTTGACACTTTGGGCAAAAGCTACATCTTGGGCCTTCCTTACTCGGTGTTGTTGATGTTTGGGTTGTATTTGTTCGCCTATTTTGTGATGAGTCGAACAACCTTGGGCCGCCAGATTTATGCGGTCGGAGGGAATGAAGTCGCGGCACGGCTGGCTGGCGTTCGAGTCAAACGAGTGCAACTGTTCGTTTATACTGTGTGTGGATTGTTGGCGGGACTGGGGGGCGTGATTGTCTGTTCGCAGCTCCGGAGTGCAAAGGCAAGTTACGGTCAAATGGACGAACTCACTGTGATTGCGGCCGTTGTTGTGGGGGGAACGAGTCTGATGGGGGGCGAAGGAAAAATCCTGGGGACCTTGATTGGCGCGTTTATCATTGGCGTCATTCAAAACGGTATGAACTTGGTCCACATGGATGACAAAACACAAATGATTGTGTTAGGAACTGTGGTCGTGCTGGCCGTGCTCCTCGACAGAATCAAGAAAGGCCAAGTCGATTGGTCTGAAGTCAAAGGCGTTTTTCGTGGTTAGTCGGCCGTCCCTTCAGTGGACGCTCCTGTTTTTCAAATCCTTCTTGAGTTGAATCATGAAATCTTCGATTTTGAATGTGGTGACGATTACCCTGGTCGTGGCTTCGGTCGCGGTGAATCCGCTTAACGCCCAAGAACCGATTTTGATATCAAGTACTTCGAAGAATTTTCGAATCGAGGAAGACGGTGTAATTTCCTCGTCAGAAAGGTTCCCCGACCGAGCCACAGCACCGTGGTCGATTACTCGGGAAACGCTTGTCGGCGGAATGCAAGACGGCGTTGAGCTGATTCACGTTGACAACGGCAAACTGAAGTTTACAGTGATTCCGACCCGCGGGATGAGTGTACGTGAAATTCAATGCGGCGATCTGCGATTGGGTTGGAATTCACCCGTGAAACAAATCGTTCATCCCAGCAACATCGATCTCAACGATCATGGCGGGCTAGGTTGGCTAACGGGATTCAATGAAACGATGGTGCGGTGCGGTGTTTCGTTCGCGGGGCACCCCGGCGAAGACAACGGCAAAATGTTGACCTTGCACGGGCGTATTGGAAACACTCCCGCGGCTGAGGTTTCGGTGGTCGTTGAAGACAAGGCACCTTATCGCATTCGAATTCGCGGCAAGGTCGAAGAACGAATGTTCAAGTTCGGAGTATTCGATTTATGGACGGAGGTTTCAACCATTCCCGGTAGTGCGTCTATTCAATTTGATGATCGATTGGTCAACAACAGCAAATACGAGCAAGAGTATCAAATGATCTACCATACCAATTTTGGAACTCCGATTTTGGAAAAGGCTGCGGCATTTGTGGCACCGGTCAAGACGGTTGCTCCCTTTGACGAATACGCTGCCCAGGATCTTGGTTCCTACCAAGCGTATCAAGGGCCAACAAATAATTTTGGCGAGCAGGTTTATTGCCTGACCTTGAACGCCGATGATGCGGGGATGACAACGGCGATGCTACATAACTCCGCAGCAGACAAAGGCGTTGCGATGCAATGGTCCGTCGAGTCCCTGCCGTTCTTTACGCTCTGGAAAAACACGGATACCGAGTCCGACGGATACGTCACGGGCCTCGAGCCAGGGACCGGATTCCCATACAACCGTTCCATTGAACGAACTCAAAACCGAGTGCCCAAACTCGCGGCAAATGGCGAGGTTCATTTTCATCTAACCGTCGCGGCCCTTGAGTCCGCAGCAGCTGTCGCCGAAACAACTCAAACGATTCAAAAAATCCAAGGTTCGATCACGCAGAAAATACTGACAACGCCACCACGACCCAAAGAGCTAAAACAATAGGCGGCTTTTTTAAAATTGAACAGAATAGTTTGTCGACAAGAAGCAATTATTCAGCCGAACGCCGCGTCCTTGATTATGTCGCTTCGGTAGACTCTAGCCAGCGGTGTTCGGCGTCGCTGAGTTTGTCGGATACTTCGGTAAAGCGAGTGTGAAGTTTCAAGGCCTCATCGGCGTTGGTCGTCGCCATCAACTGATTGTGAAGTTCCTTTTTCTCAGCGTCAAGTTGAGCGATTTTTCGCTCTAGATCACGCAACAGTTTTTGGCGTTTGCGGTGGTCTTTTTGCAAATCCTGTCGGTCGTGCGATTTCTCTGGCGGATTGTCGGGTGATTTAGGTTTTGTTATTCGCTCCGGAGCTTTGCTCGCGCGAGTCGCATCCGCCAATTGACGCTCGCCGGCCTCGATCTCTTGGTTGATCGAATAGAGATAGGATTCATAGTCGCCTAAATAGTTTCGTGCACAACCGTCACGGACCTCGATGATGTTAGTCGCAATACGGCTCATGAAGTGCCGATCGTGGCTTGTAAAAAGAACCGTACCCTGGTATTCGAGCAGGGCATTAGCAAGCGCCTCGACCGTTTCGACATCGAGGTGGTTGCCCGGTTCGTCAAGAACCAGAATGTTGTAATCGCCCAGTAGTAAACCAGCCATGCACAAGCGAGCTCGTTCTCCTCCGGACAAAACGGAGATCTTTTTGCGCACGTGAGAGTCGCGAAACAGCAATGCGCCAGCGACGGCAAGAATCTGTTGATTGGTTGTTCCCTTTTGTGCCTTGTATTCGAGATAGTCGAGCACCGTGTCTTTGGGGGGAAGCGTCGAGTAAACGTGCTGGGCATATGTCCCGATTTCACTGGCGTGTCCCCATTTGATTTGCCCACCTAACGGATCGAGCGAACCGACCAATGTTCGAAGCAACGTCGTCTTCCCTTGACCATTGTCACCGACAAACGCAGCGCGTTGTCCGTGTTCGATCTCCAGATTGATTTGCGTGGCGACGGTATGATCGGGATATCCAATCGACAGATCGTGACAACGAAGTACCGGTCCCTTTCGCGGTGCAACGATGGGGGCGCGAATATGTGCCGTCGCCTCGGCCGAAGCGATGTCAATGACCTCGAGACGCTCCAGTTGTTTTTGTTTCGAACGTGCTTGGCTGGCCGTGTTGGCACCTGCCCGGTTTTTGTCGATGAAACGCTGGAGTTGTTTTTGTTTGGCGATTACTGCTGTGTTTACTCGTTCGGCGTGTTCGCGTTGTTCCTCTTGATATTCTAAAAAACCATCGATCTTGCCCGGATACATAGTCAGTTTGCCGCGTGAAAGGTCCAGAGTTTGATCGCAAGTCGCTCGCAGAAAAGTCCGATCGTGCGAAACGACGACGACAGCCGCGTGGAAGTTACGCAAGAAATGTTCCAGCAAAATTTGAGTGCGCAAATCGAGGAAGTTCGTCGGTTCATCCAACAAGAGCAGATTTGGTTCATGCAGCAAAAGAGCCGCCAGTTTCACTCGCGTTTGCCAACCGCCTGACAACTCAGCAACGGGGCCGGTTAAATAGGCGCCTTTTATTTCGAATTTGCCAGCGACTTCACCGCACTTCCAATCGGGCTGTTCACTGTCTCGCATCAAAAACTCAAGAGCCGATTCGCCGGGAGTGAACGGATCATGTTGCCGCAAGTATCCGACCCTCAAACTGGGGTGTTTGATGATTTCACCTTTGTCGAGCTCTTCTTCGTCGAGCAGAATCCGCAGCAACGTAGATTTGCCAGCACCGTTGCGGCCGACAAATCCG
>JAHEAM010000302.1 GCA_024642765.1 Planctomycetaceae bacterium | reverse complement strand
TGAACAAGCTCCCGTTGACGGTCGAAGCCGGTGATTCCGAGTCGCTTGAAACGGCAACGCGATGGCTATTGACCTTGGACGGCGTGATCAACGTGGACGTTCTATTCGTGCACTATGAAAGCTGAGTTCGCCGAAAGCTGAGTTCGCCAGAAAACCGAAAGCCCAACAATCAACGAACAACGACAAAATGAATAATTCCTATCCCAACACCATCGACAACTCGCGACGAAACTTCATCAAGGCCTCCGCAATGGCAATGGCAACTGCTGCGGCGGCGGGGTCGACTGGGATGAGCCTTCCGGTTTTGTCGGCGAGCGAAACCGACGGCGCCGATGTCGCATGGAACAAAGCTCCCTGTCGTTTTTGCGGGACTGGGTGTCATGTCCAAGTTGGCGTGCAAGACGGCAAAGTTGTCGCGATCGCCGGCGACAAAAATGCTGAGGTCAACAAAGGCTTGCTCTGCGTAAAGGGATATCACGTCGGCGGAATCTTGTACGGCAAGGATCGATTGACTCAACCGTTGTTGCGCCGTGGTGAATCATACGAACCAATTTCTTGGGCCGCTGCGATCGATATCATCGCCGATCGCATTGAAGCCGCGCCCGAACGATTCGCGTTCTACGGTTCCGGGCAATGGACGATTCCCGAAGGCTATGCGGCCCAAAAATTCATGAAGGGCGGTCTCTCCAACAACCACATTGACCCCAACGCCCGCCTTTGTATGGCCTCGGCCGTCACTGGATTTCTCGCGACGTATGGTGTCGATGAACCCGCTGGTTGTTACGACGACCTTGACCAATGCGATGTGCTCATTATGTGGGGGAACAACCCTGCGGAAATGCATCCTGTTCTGTTTTCCCGCGTGGTGGACCGCCGTAGTCGTGGCGAAAAAGTAACCTTGATCGACATTGGGACACGGCGAACTCGCACGACCGAACATTGTCAACACTATCTTGAGATGAAAGGTCATGGTGACTTGGCGATCGCGAACGGCATTGCTCATTTGCTGATCAAGAACGACATTTACGATCACGAATTCGTGAATTCGTTTTGCAATTTCAAAGCCCCCGACGACACCAATCCAAATCTGAACGGTCGTTCGCTTCAGTTTGACGAATACGTTGCGTTACTCGAACCGTATACTCCGGAGTACGTCGAAGAAGTCTCAGGTGTGCCTGCCGACCAAATTCGGATGCTGGCCGATCTCTTTGGCAATCGCAATTTGAAAATCACGTCGCTGTGGTGCATGGGGATGAACCAGCATACACGTGGCACAGCGATCAACACCATGGTTCACGGCATTCATCTGTTGAGCGGGCATTTCGGGAAACCGGGCGATGCACCAACGAGCCTAACCGGCCAGCCGAGTGCATGCGGGACGGTTCGCGAAGTTGGCACGCTCGCTCATGCCTTGCCAGGCGGACGCGTCGTTGCCAACGAAGAACATCGCCAACAGTCCGAAGAAATCTGGAACGTCCCACCCGGTCGTATCAACCCGAAACCAGGTTTTCATACGGTGCAAATGTGGGAGTCGTTTTGCACGCCCAAGGCCGAGGGCGGCGAGATCGATACGATTTGGGTCCAAGTCACAAACCCTGGGCAAACGCTGCCGAATCTCAACAAACTCTTTAACGCAAAGGAAGGTCAAGACGAAAAATTCTTAATTGTTTCCGATGTTTATCCGACGGCAACGACTCGACTCGCCGACTTGATTCTTCCGTCAGCAATGTGGGTTGAGAAGAACGGCGTCTTCGGCAATTCCGAACGCCGAACGCAACAATGGTTCAAAATGGTTGAGCCGCCCGGCGAGGCTCGTGATGACTGTTGGCAAACGATCGCCGTGGCGCGACGCTTGTTCGAACGCGGCGTCGAGGGCATGCAGGATCGCGACGGAAAATTCTTGTTCCATATCGAAGACGATGCCGGAAAAGAAATCCCGACTTGGCAATGGGAGCACTATTACGACACCAACGTCGATGAGCATCTGTTCGAGGAATATCGCAAATTCACACGGCTCAAGCACAAGGATCTTGCACCTTATGCTGAATACGTGAAGGCGCGTGGATTGCGATGGCCTGTGGTCGAAAATAACGGCCAGTGGCTGGAAACTCGTTTTCGGTTTTCTGAGGGCTTTGACCCATATGTATCGGCGGGCAAAAAAATTCAGTTCTATCATTCGAGCACGCACGACGATCGAGCACAAATTTGGTTCAATCCGTGGATCGCACCCGCTGAAGTCCCTGATGAAGAATACCCGCTAATGTTGTGTACTGGTCGGGTGCTCGAGCACTGGCACACTGGAACGATGACGCGGCGAGTGCCTGAACTGAGTCGCGCAATGCCCGGTGCCTACATCGAGATGAACCCATCGGATGCGGCGGATGCGGGCATTCGAAATGGCGACCAGGTTCGCGTCGAATCTCGGCGCGGCGCCCTGACGATGGTTGCGTGGATCGAAGGCAGAGGGAAGCCGCCGAAAGGAACGGTATTCGTTCCGTTCTTTGATGAAACAATTTTAATCAACGACTTGACACTCGACGCGATTGATCCGTTTTCGAAACAACCCGACTACAAAAAAAGTGCCGTCCGCATTCGAAAGGCCAATTGAAATGAGTACCAATCGGCCAATCGGATTTTGGGGCATGTCGATGTTGGTCATCGTGTCGATCGCGATCGTCGGCTACTTTGTCGGTATTCAATCGCCGATGAATCCCGTAACGCGAAACGGCCTGCCTGCAGCAAGTCCGTTGGGATCGCACTTTTCAACGTCCGGCGAAAACTCCGGAACCAGCGGAGCCATTCCCGCTCCGACTTATTCCCAACTCGCAAACATGGACTGGGGCGCAGCGAATCGGCGGAAGACATCGCTCACTGACCTGCCCAAACCACCAACCGTGTTCGATCCGAATCAAACGCTCACGATCACCCCGCAACAAAAGGACTTCGCGCTTGCGATGCGCGACCGCAATCGAGCGTTCAACGGAGCACCTCCGACAGTGCCCCATCCGATTGATCAGATGTCCGCTGAATCGTGCATGGCTTGTCATGGCGAAGGCGTTCAAACGGAAAGCCTTCGGATTTCGAAAATGTCGCACCAGTTTCTAACGAACTGCACACAATGTCACGTGGAAAGCATATCGCAAAATTTGACTCCTGTTGAATTTGCTGAATCGACATTCGTCGGACTGCCGGCGCCAAGTGGTGGCCTCACTGCCTACGCTGGTGCGCCACCGCAAATCCCGCATTCGACCTGGATGCGAGTCAATTGTACAAGTTGTCATGGCTTCACAGGTCAAGTCGGATTGCAGACCACGCATCCATGGCGACAAAATTGTCAACAGTGCCACGCACCCACATCGGCATTGGACCAGATCCAACTGGAAACTGAACCTCGGTTTCTTGATCCACCAAATATCGATCAATAATTGAACGCAAAAGTGAACATGGAAAAAGAAACGGTAACACGTCGCGACTGGTTTCGTCTGAAAAAGACGCACGAAAATCAATTGTTGACTGACAAACAACAACCCAGACAACAAACTGTGCTTAAGCCGATTGAGCATCCCACGAATCATGTCGGGATGGACTTAAAGCAACTTCCACCCCTTTGCGAAGCCGAATTGTCGCGAGAACAAATAGCTCAATTGTTTCGCGACATCGAACACTTGGCGAGCAACATTGTTTTGCTGCAACGCAATTCGGGAGGCCGTTCGGCAACGGGCGCGAGCACACGCTCGACGGAGCAGTTGCGGTTGGCTCTCGAATTGATTCTGCGGGGCGACACTCCACGCTTACAAATTCGTTACCGCTGGCAGGACGCCGATTGGATCGACACGCTCGAGTCGAAGAAAGCGGCGAGTGGCGAACCGTCATTTCGGTTGGTCCGGATCTCACACGCGTCGCGAGTTTGATCGCGTCTTGGCGGCTTTACTTTTCTTTCGAGGCACGTCACACAGCGGTACGCTCGGATTCGGATCGGCGATGATGTCCGCAAGGGTCGAATTGCGAAGTTCTGATTCGACTATCTCCAAGCTGCGGTCCATTCGGCAATGCAGCGCACACAACTGATCATAGTGGGCCGACAACCCGAGAGGACAAGTTTTGATTCGCTGGAACGGTTCGACAGCGTTCACGATTTCCAGGATCGAAATCTGGGCAGGTGGACGGGCGATTGCGAATCCGCCTTTGGCACCTCGTGCCGACGTGATGATTTCTCCGTGGGCCAATTGTTTGAGGACTTTTGACAGGTAGGCCTGCGGAACACTTGTCGCTTTGGCGATCTGTTCGCTGTTCATTCGGTTAGCGGCGGCGTGTTCGGTCGCCAAATAGACGACCGCTCTCAGGGCATATTCAACGGTTTGTGAGAACATACTCGCCGATCTGGAAAACAATTATGGACCTTGACATCCGCAAACCAACTCCTCAAAATGCTCAATTATGGATGTTGATGTCCATTTTGCATTTCGATTCGTTTCACGTGTTTTTGAGGACTCTATTGATGCGTTATCTTGCTTCTGCGTTAATTCTTTCCGCCGCTTGTTTCAGTTCGGCCTTCATCCCATCGAACGCTCCGACTCCTCGGACCACCAGCCGCCACCAAGACCCAGTGGTTGCTGAGAAACCCATGTCGGCAAAGGACGCGGCCCTTGGCCGCGCTCGCAAACAAGCGAAGATGCTCGACAGCCTTTATAAGACTGCAATTGTCATTATCACCAAAAACTACGTGAATGACAGTAAGGACTTGGCTGCCGGTGACGCGTTTCAGATGCTGTTCGACTCGATGAAGGAGCAGGGTTTCCACGAGGTTCGCTTGCTCGACGCGTCAGGAGAGGCGATTGATGACGACAACTTACCCCAAAACGACTACGAAAAAGCAGCTGTCAAAGCGATACTGGCTGGCCAAGAAATCTACGAAGAAGTTGTGACTAATGACGGCAAGCAATTCTTGAAATCAACAACGGCCATTCCGATGGTCATGGACAAATGCATCATGTGCCATGAAAACTACGAAGGCAAAAAAATCATCGGCGCATTGGGTATCACTCTGGAAATCGAATAGCCGCTTCGGTTGCATCGACCCATGAATACGCGTGAGTCACACAACATTTACCACGAATGCTTGACGCCTGTTACTCTCGCAAAGTCTCCACAAAAATCGAGCTACAACTCGGCTCAACAGAATTCAGGCCCGGCAGTTACCAGCTGTCGGGCATGTTTTTTGCGCCACGTGTCTT
>JAHEAM010000301.1:2648-5271 GCA_024642765.1 Planctomycetaceae bacterium | reverse complement strand
AGCAAATGCGAGTACCGTTTTGGTGAGTGGTTCAAATACTGCGTCTGGTTTTTGCTATTTGCCTTTTTGACATCATGGGTCTTTCGAGTCAGCATCCTTTTATTGCATGCGATTGATGTTGCAGGCATTGAGGTTGCTCGATTTGCCGCATCGCTGGAAATCGCCAGCCTGATTGTGATCGTTGCCAAATCCACCAATAAATTCTACCAGCCGGAACTGGCAACGATCATGACCAGCGGTGACTGGGCCATCGGCATGCGGATGCGCCGTTCTCGACGCCTTTTGATTGGAGGAGCCAGTTTGTCGTACTTCCTGGTGGTTCTCGGTTTTGGCGATTCGATGCTGAACTGGTTTGGACCGGAGTTCAACGACGGGTATCGTGCACTTTGTCTGCTCACTGCCGGAACCGGCACGGCGACTGTCTTTTCCATGGCACCCGAGTATCTGAAGTTTGCAGGCCGAATGAAGACTTTGCTAATCGTCTATTTGATCGCAGGAGTTTCCTTGATCTTGTTGACATGGAACCTGGCGCCATCTTACGGGGCAGATGGAGCTGCGGCCGCACTGAGCATGGTTCTGATTGGCACCGCAATAGCCTTTGAGAGAATCGCCACTTGGCAAATGAAAAACGAAGTGCGATTGGCCGCCAAGCAATAGTCGGCCGACACTTACGCAACCAATGTTGTCAACTTGTTTTTGATTGCGTTAAAAACAACTTCGCTCGGGGGCTTTGGTACCCGATGTCAGAACGCAAATTATATCTGCGCAGGTTTGCGTCGATGGCATCCCTAGACGTGAGCGTTCTGCCTGCTCCCATGACTGCTATTGGATTCATGGGATTGGCGACATTGCAGGGGTTCTCGATGATGATCCTGGTGTATGGAGTGCTCATCCCCAACAACAGGCGGCGGAGCCTCATGGTCGTGGCCGGATTGTTCGCCGTCGCAATCGCAACGATCCCCACAGCGGCCGTGGTCAATCCGCCTCTACTTGCGTTTTGAACAAAATAGCCCTTTTGGCTGTTTGGTCGTAACTGCCTGAAGATGCCGGACTTGTGACGACGGGAAATACGAAAGTGCAAAAGAAACTAGAATAACCGCGTAGAAATGCAAAAAACCGCTGGGGTTAGCCAGCGGGTCGATTTGTGAGAGGTCACCTTGCGGTGACCGTATTAGTGGTGGCTGTCGCTCAGAATTACAACGGGGCTCTAAGATTCGGCGGCTAATAACTAAGGGCCACTTTGAGGTAAATTCGCTGCCGGCCGCCGATGACGGAGGCATCAGGAAATTTGCAAGTTCACACAGGATAGAACACCCGCCGGTTGTCGACACCGAGCTTGAAACGACGGAGAGACTCGGTAGTCGGCTTCGGTCCTATCGCCGAGCAGCGTGAGCTTGGCATTTTCACTTTTAATCGTTTACATTGGCTCGGTCGCTTATGCGCCAACACCGAATTCGTCTTCGATTTCGGCCATCTCGGGTCAACTTCCAAACCAATCTCGCCCCAAATCTCAGCTTCAAATTGATGTATGAGCTCGTTTTTTATCGCTCAAAATGTTCGTTCGACTTTTTTGACACAACGCCTATCGGACGATTTGAGCCATTTGAACCCAAAAATTCGTCGAGGGTGGCGGCAACCGGGGCGAAAAAACCGTTGAATCTAGGTTGAAAAAGTTTTTCGGGAATCTATATTGGTTAAGACTACGACCATAGCGTCCATGGGGTCGTTACCTTGGAACTTAGAAAGTGAAGTTTTAGAAAAGTGAAGTTAATGAGAAATGCCACCACTGTTTTGCTCGCGGTTGTTTGCTTTGTCTCCCTTCTGGCTGGATTCTCGCAGCCAGCCTTGGGTGACTTGATTATCGTTTCGAATATACAGCAGGTAGGGTCGGCCGGAAGTCGGTCGTTCGTCACACCTATTGCAACCAGCTTCACTAGCGGTTCAGGTCCGGGTTGGAACCTCGATTCGGTGTTGGTTAATATGACCAACTCGGGTTTACCAAGGGACATTGTGTTCCACGTTTATGATGATTCTGGATTGAATACGCCAGGAGCCGAGTTGCTAAGCTTCTCAGCCACGGTGCCAAACACTCCGTTGCAAACACTTAACTTCACGAATAGTACACCCTTCCAAATTGCTCCAAATAAAACCTATTGGTTGGGTGCTTCCGGCGGCGTCCTCAACGTTACCCAATGGGAAAACACTGAGCAGCTGGGCGTTGACACCTTGAGTGCGCCGGATTGGTCTATAGGTGATGTGTCACTTGGGTTAATTGGTGGAGTCTGGGAAGCATCTTCGGACAGGCCGCTAATGTTTGCCCTCAACGTCTCAGTCCCTGAGCCTAGTAGCTTAGCGTTTGTCTCGGTTTGTGCGTTTGGTATGCTATTCCGCCGCCGCAAACGTTAAAAGAAAAAAATGGTGCCGCTGCTGGGGCACCGCGAGGCATGTCACCAGGCAACACCGACTGCAGACTCAGCAGTCTTGGGCAGCCGAGTTCGCTTGCCCGCCACCCGCGTCGTGAATGTGATCATAGTCCGAGGTGTGAACAGATTCCTTTGTGTTGAAGCCGAGGCGCCGCGCACCGGATTCATGTCCACATACATCGCTCAGGCCAATCAAGTGT
>JAHEAM010000301.1:0-2631 GCA_024642765.1 Planctomycetaceae bacterium | reverse complement strand
GATCGTTCTCGTCAAAGGTTAGACAACCAGCTGATCGTGCCAAAGGAACATCCGCCAGTCCTAGAGCGCAGTAGAGATAGGTCTAGCGCCATTTAGGAAACGGGGGTAAACTAGGCGTCATCAACAGAAAAGAATGATGATGTCAGCTCCTATTCGAAAGAACTTCGTCGCGAAGTGTTGTCTCTTCGTAGCTCCGGTTCATACGGATCAGATCGTCGAGATTTACGCGAAACGTCCCGACACAACGTTAGTAGAGTTGAAGGCAGAGTTGGGTACCCATCTTTCGACAACAACGCTTTGTGTCGCCCTGCGAAAACTGAAGCTGACGTTTAAAAAAAAAGTCCTCGTTGCGTCGGAGCAACAACGCAAAGACGTCGCGGTAAAACGTCGCTGGTGGCAACGTCGGCAAAGGTCTTTGGGCCTGGATCAGCTTGTTTTTCTCGACGAAACATGGATCAAAACCAACATGACGCGTTTGCGAGGTCGCTCGCTGATCGGCAAACGTCTGGTGGAACACGTGCCTCATGGCCATTGGAAAACAACAACATTCCTCGCCGCAATCCGGTCCAGCGGCTGGGTCGCGCCACTGGTGGTCGACGACGCAATCAATGGGGCGTTATTCCTTGCGTGGGTGCAGCAACATCTCATCAAGTCCCTTCGGCCTGGCGACGTGGTTATCATGGACAACCTCAGTAGTCATACGGTCAAAGGTGTGGCTGATGCGATCGAATCGGTCAACGCGCAAGTCCTATATCTGCCTCCATACAGTCCCGACTTCAACCCAATTGAACTGGCGTTTTCCAAGTTCAAACAACTTATTCGTTCCACAAAAAATCGAACCGTCGACAAACTGTGGAAGAGTTGCGATGAATTACTCGAGCGTTTCAATGAGCCAGAGTTTCGAAACTATTTCACACACGCGGGCTACCGCTACACCTAAACCAAGCGCGCTCAAATATCCTCAAGGCCCATGGCATTGAACCGGCGCCAACGCGCAGGGTCCTGGGCGACGTTTCTGAAATCGCACTGGGATGTAATGACTGCGATCGACTTTACCTCCGTTGAAGTCTGGACAAAAGTGGTCTGGTCACGTACTACCTTCTCTTTGTCATGGAACTGAAAACGCACAGAGTTCACTTCTGCGGTTGCACGACAAATCCTTACGAAGCATGGATGAAACAGATGGCCCGAGAATTGACCAACGATGAAGATTGATTTCTCAAAGGCAAGCGATATTTAATCATGGATCCTGACTCAAAGTTCTCAGAATCGTTTAGGGAGCGATAATGCGTCGAGCATGAAGATGACATTACTTTCCAATTTGAGATTGACTTAACCCCTTCTGAAGTTGATTATCCAGTAATCGACTAGCGTTTGAGAAATGGATCCTACGCAACGCCGTTCTTCGCGACGCTTACTTCAATTATCAACCAGGCAACTTTCAATCTACCAGGATTTTCAAATGAATAACCAACCGCTTTCCGCCCAACATCACCCGGCTTGGGTTAAAGAACTGGAAGCAACGTTTGGAGAAGCAAACCAGGCCGCATTTGGCACCGCTGTTTTTTACGAGCCTGCGAATCCCCACGAACCCGGTTTGGAACAACTTGCTCAAAAGTGGTATCAGTTTTTTTGCGGAGGGACGTGGGAGAAGTTTGGCCCCGGCAATTGGTTGGGGGAATGGAAACTCGTCGCCGACTCCACGGAAAACATACTCGATGAATTGGCAAACCTCGAGGACTCATCGTCCAGGCGAAGTGCATCGACGATGCTGGAAGGGCATGAGGATCTCGCGGTAGCCCAACAGGCGTTGTCCAAGGCATTTGACGATCCTGCCATGACAGAGAGACGGATCTACAGGATCGGCGATGGCGGTGCCATGTCCGGAATCCTGATCGCCGGGCGGCGCGACGGCGGCGAATCCGTTTTCCTCACGTTCCTGCTGGATTAGGTCCTGATTTCCGCGAAGGCATCCAAATCGGGAATTTGAATTTTTATCGAGAACGTTACTGTTCGACCTGTCCTCAAGCCTGGCAGGTGATCAGGAAAACAACTTTACTGCATTCAACGCAACCCACCATTGCCTTGGCCTGACAACTAATTCTTGGAAGCATCCGTTTCGACAGATTTTTTAACCTCCGCCAATACCGAGGAGGCGATGTTCCACATTTGACTGTGTTGTGAATCGTTGCGAGCGAGGACGATCGTAGCCCCAATTTCTGGGCAATAAACGACCAAAGACGTTGCACCGAAAGACTGCCCGTCGTGGCCGTAGAGATTGTATTCCCCGATGGTCTTTCGCATCAGGCCATGCCCATATTCCGGAATTAAGTTTGGGATGCCCATCAAGGGCCGAAATCCTTCCGTCTTCCAGAACTTGAGAGTCGCCTCGTTTTGAAATAGCTTTCCGGAAAAAGCCGCGGCAATGAACTTAGCGAGATCACGTTTGGTCGAAACCATTTCCCCGGCGCTCCAAGTAAACGACGGCGACATGAAGATCGGGCCTTCGACAACTCCCGTAGCATATCCGGTGAAATCGGACTTGGCGTCCCGCGTCCCAAAACCCGTCTCGTGAAGTCCAAGCGGTTCAAGGATGTGTTCGTTCAGATAGTCTTTGTACGACGCTCCCGA
>JAHEAM010000300.1 GCA_024642765.1 Planctomycetaceae bacterium | reverse complement strand
CCAATCGTAGGTTCATCCAAGAACAAGACTTCCGGATTATGCAAAAGGGCAGCAATCAACTCCATTTTCATTCGTTCGCCAAGCGACAATTCGCGAACTGGCTGCCCAAGCAACCTTGTGACATCCAACATATCGGAAAGTTCATCGCGGCGTTGTTCGAACTCTTGCGATGGAATGTTATAGATATGCTGGTGCAAGCGGAAGGAATCGATCGCCGGCAAATCCCACCAAAGTTGATTCTTCTGGCCCATGACCAGGGCGAATCGCCGTCGGTAGGCATCGGTACGCTCCCAGGGCACATAGCCCATCACGCGCGCGGTTCCTGAGCTTGGATTGATAACGCCCGACAAAAGCTTCAGTGTCGTTGTCTTGCCAGCGCCATTCGGTCCCAAAAACGCGACGAATTCACCCTGCTCGACTCGCAAGTCAACTCCTCGGACAGCTTCAACATCTCGGTACTCGCGGTGAAAGAGACCGCGTATGCTGGCCCATACGCCTTCCTGCTTTTGGTAAACCCGATACGATTTTTTTAGATTTTCAATTTCGATTAGCGACATAGTCGAGATTATAGACGTTGACCTCCATCTGTCCCAGGCAACGTCACGGCAATTGCCCCACGTTTCACTCCAGAAACAACTGAATTTGAGGCCGCGTTTCCGTGATTTTCGAAAACGCCTATAATCCTTGATGAATCAACAACAAAGGGCAAACGTGAATCACGAACTGTTTTTCTCGAAAATCCTGATGTTGTCTGACGAACAAATTTGAGTCTTTTAATCGCAGTCAGCAAAACCTAAGAGGATTTGAACGTGCCAGAATTGCAATATCGCGTTGGTATCGGACACGACACACATCGATTGGAAGCCGGCGGACCGCTTCGTATCGGTGGCATCGACATTGAATTCGAAAAGCACGCCGTCGGTCACAGCGACGCCGATGTCCTGTTCCATGCTATTACCGACGCGCTGTTAGGAGCTGCTGCGGTTGGGGACATTGGAGATATGTTTCCAGATGACGACCCCAAAAACAAGAATCGGAATTCGGCTGAAATGATGACGCTGGCATGCGACCGAATAAATCAACTTGGCTATAAAGTCGTCAACTTAGACTGCATCGTTTTCTTGGAACGACCAAAGCTGAAGGGACTTAAAACCGAGATCAGTGCCAATGTCGCAGCGCGACTAGGAATTGATTCGTCAATGATCAATGTCAAAGCTAAAACGGCCGAAGGCTTGGACGCTGTCGGCAACGAATCGGCAATCGCCGCTCAATGTGTCGCGTTGATCTGCCGCGATGCGATCCCAATGTTGGGTTTTTAATGGCGTCAGAAACTGCAAAAATTGTGTTGGGTGTTGACCCAGGTCTTAATACGTCGGGGTACGGTTTGCTGAAAGTCGTCGCCAATCAACTTGAGCTGATCGAGGCCGGTGTGATTCGATCAAAGCCCAAGGATTCGCTTGAGAAACGCTTGCAACAGATTTTTGAAGGCGTCACCGACGTGATTGAGACGTTTCGACCTGACGTAGTGGCGATTGAAGAACTATACTCTCACTACGAACGGCCAACCACCGCGATCCTAATGGGGCATGCTCGGGGCGTTCTGTGTCTGGCCGTCGCTCAAGCCAATGTTGCTCTTCATCACTATCACGCTACACAAATCAAAAGCGTGATGACGGGGAATGGCCGCGCTCCCAAGTCACAAGTCCAGTTGGCAGTGATGAATCAACTTGGACTCAACGAAGTTCCTGATCCCCCTGACGTAGCCGACGCTCTTGCTATTGGCATCTGTCACTTTTACCTTTCGAGAAATCAAGCGATTAATCTATGATTAGCAAATTGAGCGGTACGCTCTTGCATCTCAACGACGACCAAGCCGTCATTGGCGTCCCTCCCTTCGAATACCTTGTCCAAATTCCGGATTTCACGCGACGACATTTGCAACCACTTGTTGGCGAGGACGTGGCACTGCACACGATCCATTATTTCGAAGGCAACCCACAAAAAGGCGGGCGAATGGTGCCGCGACTTGTTGGGTTTCTAAGTGAAGTCGAACGCGAATTCTTCGAGCAGTTCTGCTCGGTCGATGGTGTAGGAGCCAAGAAGGCGTTGCGCGCAATGGTGCGACCCGTGCAAGACATTGCCAAAGCCATCGAGCAACAGGACTTCAAAAGCGTCGCGACATTACCTGGCATCGGAGCAGCGATGTCCGAACGAATCGTCGCCAAGCTCCGCCGCAAAATGGGTAAATTTGCGTTGTTGATTTCCAGCTCTGCGGCTAGCCCCGAAGACCATATCGAACGCTCTGTTGTTGACGACACCTACCAAATCCTCTGCGCTTTGGGACACACAGAAGTCGACGCTCGACAACTTTTGGAAGCGGCAATGGGCACCAAGAAAAAATTTAAAGACGTCGACGAACTGCTTCAAGCCGTCTATGACACAACGAGCAAGTGATGGAGCCCCAATAGATTAACAAGCTAATAATATTCTCCGAAAAATACGGACTTCGGGCGTGCACAGCCTGCTTCTCTCACTCACCGTTGGAGCGAGGATTTGGTCGAATTTACGCTGCGATCCGGCACTCCCGCCTACAAAAAACCGCTCTAGCATATGCCGAGCGGCTTTTTTCGTTCGATAACACTTCAACATTTTGGTTTAGAAAATGTCAGTCACAAAATGGTGACCAAAGTGGTAGCGGCGTGGCGTTGGGTAATAGTTATGCCAGCTCTTGTTGTAGACAGGAATCCGCATTTCTGGCGGATAACGATAATAGTTGCTTTCAGCACTACGGTAGTAGTCATTACCCCAATAATTTTGTGGGTACGTGACGTATGGGTAGTGATAGAAGCGATCCATGTTTTGCATGGAGTTCTTCGACCCCCATACGGCTCCATAAGCATGCTCTTGGGCTTGGGCTGCGTTTGGAACGCTTCCCATCCAAGTCATTGCGGCAACAGCCAAAGCCGTTGCGATAACAATTCGACGAACCATGGGAAAATCCCCCCTGCGGAAATTGTGATGAACCTCACTCAGCCTTTTTTGGCCGCCACCTAGTTGGTATTCAAGCGATACACATAATTGCAGCAGCACATTTGTAAGATTCGGCACAAACGTGCTAACCTGAACGCCAAACGAATCAAAATTCCGGTCGCGTAAATTAGGCAAATTTTGACGGATCGACCCTAGTCGCGAATCCCCAACTTGCTATACAGCGTTGCACGGCTGATTCCAAGCACTCGGCAAGCGGCAGCTTTGTTGCCTTTCACAGCATCCAACACGAGACGCACATGCTGACGTTGCACTTCTCCCAAAGAACGCAAAATAGGCCCCGCCTCTTCGATGTCAGTGGTTGAATTCAAATCCAAATCCGCGACTTGAATCTCACTGTCGACCGCCAACAATGTTGCTCGTTCGATCGTGTTGCGAAGTTCCCGCACGTTACCTGGCCAACGGTAGGTTTCGATTTTGCGCATTGCTGCCTCGGAGAATTTGAGTTGCCTGCGATTGTTTGCGCTAGCAAACGTATTCAAAAAGTGGTTTGCTAGCTCGAAGATATCAGCGCCACGATCCCGCAATGGCGGCGTTCGAATTTCAACAACACGCAACCGAAAAAACAAGTCTTGGCGAAACAAATTTTCAGCCGTCATATGCTGAAGGTTTCGATGAGTTGCAGCTATCACTCGCACGTTTGAATGCACAAGCGAGGTTCCACCGATACGCTCAAACGGTTTCCCCTCTAAAACACGTAACAACTTCGCTTGACATGTCAGGCTAAGCTCTCCGACTTCATCCAAAAACAAAGTTCCGCGATTGGCTCGCTCGAACAAGCCTATGCGCCGTTGATCAGCTCCCGTAAATGCGCCCTTCTCGTGCCCGAACAATTCGCTTTCTAGCAGCGATTCTGTCATCGCGGCACAATTGATCGTGCATAAGGGTTGAGCATGGCGAGTGCTAGCACGATGCAACATTTCGCTTACAAGTTCCTTACCTGTACCTGTTTCACCACAGATCAAGACGTTTGAGTCGGCCGCAGCAATTCGTTTGACTTGCTCCGTAAGTTGCTGAACGAGCCAACTCGTGCCAATCATGCCGTTAGTTTCGCTAGATATCAAAGTCGACACCTCTTGTAACAGTTTATTGATTTTGATGCTGAATCCGTTGGCATTTCAACCGTTAGGCTGGGAGAGGCACTAAGCGTTACGCTTACGAACCAAAAATGTTCACCTTTGGCCATGCAGTTGCTGTCAATGCACGCATAGAACTTTTCTAAACGCCAGCGTCTAGATTTCAGCCATGTTTCGAGAAAGCGAATCCCGAGTGGATTGCAAGAAGCTTAAGAAAACCATTTTCTTTTTGGCAGAATTCCTCAAGTTTCAGCATTCCGCGGCGTCCGTTGCAAACAACCGTCTGCGTTTGGAACGGCATGTGCAAGGCCATCAGCATACGCACCCGACTCACTACGATTCAACTTGAATCACTCGGCTGCAACTCGAAAGGTTACTATTGCGGAGCGGCCTGCAACAAGGCTGAAGAAGAGATGAAACGAGTCAAAGGAAAACGAAACGCTGCGTCACAACGAGTTTCCCAGGTCGGAAATTACGAAACACTCGAACGACGCATTGTCCTCGCCGCCGACGTTATGACGGCACTAAACAATCCAGCAGATTGGGCCGAACCAGCCGCCGAGACTTGCATGGCCGCCGAAGTACGCGATCTCAATGCTCAGCCAAAATTTGAGTGTTTCATTCCATCCGATTTGCCAGACACAAATGTGTCTATCGCTAATGAAGGCAGCCGCGTTGATCCCGGCGAGTCGATGACGTTTGACCTCACAGACCGTACTGATGGCGCAATGATTGCCTTGAATGGCGGCAGCTCAAGCACCATTTCGATGACCGCCTCCATGGACGGACGGCTGGAAATCAATTGCGCAACAGATCCCTCAACTGGCTCCAAAATTGACATGGAGATTCGGAATGCCAATAGTGTTGTCGCCAGTTCAGCCGCCTCGCCCAATGGAGGCGGAACATTTAAAACTTTTTCAATCGATGTTTGCGAGGGTGAACAACTTGAATTGGTTCTAAAGAATTCATGCAATGCCACTGTTGAAGTCCAGGCAACGGCAACTATTTCCGAATTGCCAATCGCAGCACCCCCAGCAACTGCTAGCGACAACTTAAACTTCCTGTTGAACGCAGATGACGAGATGACGTTCTTGAGAAACCTCGAAGTCGAAAGCAACGTCGATCAATTTCAATTCACGGCTTCGGCT
>JAHEAM010000299.1 GCA_024642765.1 Planctomycetaceae bacterium | reverse complement strand
TCTAGAAATCTGCGCTCAGCTCAACGATGATTGCACAACGCTTGACATACCTGTCGTGATTCTAAGTGGCACGGACCGAATCGATGTTGTCCGCGCAGCACGCTCAGCTGGGAGCCGCTTTTTTATTCAGAAACCGTATGACCCGAATACCCTTCAGCTGGTCATCGAAAACGTTTTACGCAATTAATTTAGATCACTTACTGCGATATTCTTCTGAGGTAATAACTCCGTCACCGTTTTTATCCAAGGCGCGGAATTCTTTGAGCTTTTCGTCAGTCCACTCGGAAGTATACTCGTACATCTGAACTTGACCGTCACCGTTTGCGTCATTGGAGTTGAAAGAAAACGCTCCGTCGCTATTGGAACCACCCGAACTGCCGCTTGACCCGCTACGCCGTGACCGTGAATCACCACGCGAAGAGGAAGAAGACGTAGACTTGTCGCCTGAATCCGAAGACTCCGCTTTTGAGCTTGAAGTCCCTCCATTTGCGTCACGTTCATAACCGTCAGTTAGCTCGCCAATCGTTACGAAGCCATCTCCATCGGAATCCACCTTTTCAGGAGCTCGTTTGATATTTTTGTATTCATCTTTACTCAGTTTACCGTCTTTGTCGGTATCGTTTTTGTCAAGAATCCCTTCTGCGTACTTTCTATAACGAGATGGGTCTGTGGCGAAGGAAGAACCTGAAGAGGATCTTGCCTCGGATGAAGAACTTCCACCAAAATCGCGATTTCTCGATTCAGTGTTTGACGAATCATTCGATTCATTAGGACTCCGACCTGACCGACTACTGCGCTGACTGTTTTGCGAATTTGCAGTCTCGGCTTCATTTGTGGCTCTAGCACGTTGGGCATATCGAGTAGCAAGTTCGTCGACGGTCAAGATTCCATCGTGATTCAAATCCGAGGCTTCAGGCGCTGGCTGTCCCCACCTAGCGGCTTTGATTTCATCCGCTTCGAGCGCACGACTTTGATTTTTGTCGTAGCGCCTTAGGATTGATTCAACTTCTTCCTTGATATCGTCACTGAATTGACTAAGGTTTCCACCACTGGCTGCCGAGCTTGTGAAGTTTGGTAATTGCGACGAAGCCGTTTTTTCAACACCGAATCCGGGTACTTTGCGAACAAGGGTTTGTCCTGACGACGGTGTTGCCGTTGTATTCTTTGCTGCCTCAACCTTGTTGTTTATTTTCGCGAGGACATCGTTTACTTTCATAGGTTGACTTGCGTCCATGCCCAGGCTTTCAATGTACCTTTTGGTTCTGCCTGAAACCTCGTCTTCTTCCAAGACACCATTTCCGTTTCGGTCCAGTCGCTTAACGTATTCAGAAGCATCGAAACTGCCGCCGCCCCGTCCACCACGTCCACTTTGACGTTCTTGGCTGTCTGACTGTTGGTCTTGGGCCATTGTGTAGTTTGCCAAGCTAGAAACCAACAAAGCGACACCCGCGACGATCAGGCTTGACCGAATCGAATGGAGATGTTGTTTCGAATTGAGATGATGTTTCATAGAGCCAGTGAACCTGTTCCTAGAGAGCATGTTTTTTGTCAAGCCTGTGAACATAAATTACCAAAAAAACAGTGCTGATTTTCGTGTTTAGAAGTCGCGACGATCAAAAAGAAAGTATGCCGACATTTAGCTAATGGCGTTCAGATTGTTCAAATTGCCAAATTAAGCCTCGATAATAGTAAACTCGAAACTTGAAGTCAGGTTTCGGAGTTCTTAGTTTACCTACTTGGAATTCAAGTTAAAGATCATTGTTATTGCGATATTGACACACATTTGCTGATAACAAGGGAAAATGGGCTTGGTTTGCGGGTCCTGGCGATTTTGACTGCTTGTTCCTACCACCAATAAAGTTGACCCAAAAAACGAATGGGGCGATAATAGTGATAGCCACCACGACTCGGCCACAAAGAATGGGGCGGAATTTTCTAGAAACGGCGGATTTTGAATGTCGCAAACTTGTCCAGAATGCCACAAGCCGTTGGCGCAGTTTTCAGTCACGTGTGATAATTGTGGCTGGGACTTAGTTGAAAGTGCTCGCAGCGGGTCAAGAGCAAACCGTGGGGCAGCGTCAAATGGGACAGCGTCAAATGGGGCGGTAGTAAACGGCGTTGCCCACGATGAACTCTTGACTGGTTTTGATTTGCACTATTCTGCAGCTTCGGAGTCAATCGAGCGCGGCGATTTCAAAGGCGCTCAAATGCGGATTAACCGCGCACTTCAAGAGGCGACCAATCAACAGGCTTGTGAAGCAACAGCCTTACGCGGTTACGCATTTTTGAAGGCCAAAGAGTTTAAAGAGGCCGAGGCCGCGTGTTCAGAATCGATCAAAACCGGTTGGTCAGAGTCGCGCGTTTATGCTTGGCGCGCTGCCGCTCGAGCAGAGCAAAAACGTTACCACGATGCCATGGACGATATTCAGATTGCCATTGCTCAAGCCAATGGGGATGAGGGCCCCTACCTTGCAATGGCTAAAGCTTTTGTGGGGAAGGCCAAGTCTCTCTATGGACAACTTCTTGCTGCGAATCCAAGCGACAATGATGCATTGTGGCAACGCGGGTGGGTTTACATGCAAGCCAACATGGAGGACAAAGCCGCTCGCGACTTCAAGAATTGTTTGAAACAAGATGCAACCCAAGGTTGGGCTTGGATTGGACTGGGGCGAATCGCGGGTGGGGCAGGGGATTTCGACCAAGCAATTAAACTGACAACAAAAGCCCTCGTGAGCGCGGACGCCTCAATTCAACGTGCCGCCTATTTCGATCGCGCAAGGGCCTGGGCTCGCCTCGATGGAGCAGAGGCCTGTCACGAAGACCTGGAACAAGTTGAACGGCTTGCCGAAGAATCAATTGACCAACGATTGCAATTGGCCCAGTCTCGATTGGATTTGCGCTTATACTCATCTTGTATTTCTGATTGCGATTCGTTGTTGAGGCAGGCTCCTGGTTATATGCCGGCGACATTATTGCGGGGTGTAGCTCTGTCGCGTTTGGGGCAACACCGCGCGGCGCTCAAGGATCTGTCGGCGTTCGTTCATTCGTTTCCCGAACATGCAAATGCGTTGACCGAGCGTGCGCGCGTACTCACTGATTTAGATGAAACAGATCGAGCATTGGCAGACCTTTCGATTGCCATTCGTGTCTGCCCCACGAGTGTTGCGGTCAATCTGGAACGGGCGCGGACCTTTCTTGCAAGGAAACAATTTGAATCAGCGATTGTTTCGGTGGAGCGAGCATTGGCACTCGCGCCAAACAATGCGGAGGCACACCAAGTCGCTGGACGAATTCGATACGCTGAAAATGATTATCAATCCGCAGTCGATGAATTCACTCGAGCGATCGATCTCGCCGCATCTTTGGAAGACAAAGCCGAGAATTTGTTTTTGCGAGGGACAACTTTGTATGAAGTAGGCCAATTCGAACTTGCGGGTGGTGACTTTGAATCGGCGAGTAGTTTGCGAACGAGTCACGCTGGGACTTGGATTTGGGCCGCTGCGGTTGCCGCAAGGCTTGAGAATTGGTCGCAGGCAATACAGTCGCTGCAACGCGCGATTGCCTGCCGGCCAGGCTCTGCAAGACAATACATGCAACTCGGCCGTCCTGTTGCCGAAAAAGCAGTCGCCTTTTTTACGAAACAAATCGAACGCGGACATGAAGATGTGCAAACAGTACGTTCACGCGGTCTTGCTCATCAATTTTTGGGGCATGCGAAACAAGCAATAGCTGACTTTAACGTCGCGCTTGAGGTAGTTCCCGACGATTTGGAAACACGAGTGAGGCGTGGGCAACAATTTCAAAAAAGCGGTGACCATCATGCTGCAGTCGATGATTTTTCATATGTAGTGCATCGCGACAAAGTCCATCATTTAGTGCGTTTCTATCGGGCATTGTCATTATTCGCACTGGACAGGATCCCGCAGGCTTCCTCGGACATTCTCAAGGCTATTGAACTTGATCCACGTCAAGCGCGGTACCACGTTTTGCGTGGCGAAATCGTGATGCGTGAGGGGCGTACAACTCGAGCCATTCGCTGTTTCGACCGAGCAATTGCGCTAGACCCACAAAACTCAGCAGCGCGGCGACTTAAGGCAAATGCGTTAGTGGAGTTGAATGAACCCAATCTGGCGCTAACGGAATTTAGCCGGGCGATCGAGTTGAACCCTGATTCGGCCGAAGCGCATTTTGGCAAGGGTCAGCTATTGTTGAAATCCGGTCGGTTTGAGGAGGCGTCACGAGACTTCGAAAAAGGAATCATGAAGAACCCGAAATCGCTCAGAAGTTACTTGGGCAAGGCTTCGGCGTTGATCGGTATGGGGGACTTTCGTGAGACGGTACTTTGGCTAACAAAGTCGTTGCACCAATTCAAGGTCGGACCGGATTTGGCCGAGATTTTGATGAAGCGCGGGAGAGCGTTTTTCAAGATGGGTTTGGCGGCGTATGCAATTAATGACTTTACAGCCTGCAAAAAGATGCTCAAGGAAGCAAATCCCGATTTGGCAGCAACCGCCAGGTTTGCTCGGGCCTTGGCCTTTATTCAAAAGGCGGATTACGAATCGGCAAAACGAGACTTGGCTATCTTGAGCAAGTCACATAGCGAAAAATTCCTCACGATTCCTGAGTTGAACGAGTGGCTTGCGAGTCGAAACGGCGCTCCTCCGGCCGAGGTCTTCCTGCCAGATCGAATGCAAAAGATGCCAAAGCCCAAAGTTGTGCGCCCCGCCAAGAAACTAAAACACACAGGTGAAGAATGGAAGGCCGAGCACCCCTTCGATACTTGGGTGCTACGTGTTGACAACGAAGAGTTCGGTCCAGTTCCCAAAAACACATTGGACCGATGGGTCGAGCAAGGTCGCGTGACTGCCGGCATGAAGATCGTACGAGGTGATTGGCCACGCTGGAAACACGCCGAGAAAATTTACCGAGACCTCTTAGAAAATCATTCTTAGTCGCCTAGAAACCGCTCGGCTACCAAACGGTACGGGCCTGTTCGATAATTCAAGCCTGATTCGAGTATTGCAAAGTTGCAGAATTCTAAGACCGTAGGCATTATTCTAGTGAGTTGGTCCTGATTTACTCGTCGATTCAGCAACGGGAGTTTTCGGTGGATGAAACAAAAATGCAAGCGCAAACATTGCCAACAAGGCAATGATGCTTGGCAGCAGGAACAAGCCGCGGAAATCAGTCACTCCATCAGCCGCTGTAAATACTGATTGCTTCAGCCACGGACAAATTGAATTGGCGAGCAATGCACCGAGACCAAGAATCATGACATTG